>CAYLNF010000043.1:0-7707 GCA_964385165.1 uncultured Sulfurimonas sp. | reverse complement strand
GAGTTAAAAGCTTTAGCTCAAAAAAGAGTTGAAGTTGTGAAAAACTACTTAGTTAGTGAAAAAATGATCTCTGAAACTAGAGTGTTTAAGGGTGATTTAGATTCTATTGATGATGATGGTAAATGGGTGAAAACGAAACTAGAGATAAAAGTTAAATAAGTTTTTGATATAATTCAATCAATTTATTATTAAGGATTTGTATGCCATTTTCACCAGCAAAACGCAAAGGTACTATCAGTGGTATAATCTTTGTAGCGATATTCGCAGCAGCAGCTACAATGATTTCAGGTATAGGAGCTGTTAAAGTTTTAGGGATTTCACCTCTAGTTATCGGTATTGTTATGGGGATTTTTTATGCTAACACTCTCCATAACCATATCCCAAGTGAGTGGGGAACAGGTATCACATTCTCAGCTAAAAAGATACTTAGATTTGCCATAGTATTTTATGGTTTTAGAATCACATTTCAGCAGATTGCTGAGGTTGGTATGGATGGTTTTATGGTTTCACTTATTATGTTGAGTACAACATTTTTACTTGGAACATATTTAGGTATAAAAGTGTTTAAGATGGATAGAGATACATCAATGCTTACAGCAGCTGGAGCTTCTGTATGTGGAGCAGCAGCAGTTCTTGCTACTGAACCTGTTTTAAAAGCTGAGGAGCATAAAACAGCTGTTGCTGTTTCTATGGTTGTACTTTTTGGTACTATCTCTATGTTTTTATATCCAGTTTTATATGCTACTATCATTGAACCAGCTACGGGCTTTTTACATATGACAACTCAAGAGTTTGGTATATATGTAGGTGGAACTATCCATGAGGTTGCTCAAGTTGTAGCTGTTCCAGCTTCTATCGCTGGGGCACCTCAAGATATGGCTAACTCTGCTGTTATTGTTAAGATGACTAGAGTTATTATGATAGCACCTTTACTTATCTTACTAGGTCTATATCTTTCATTTGAAGCTAAAAAATCTGGTGGTGAATCTGATGGTATCAAACTTGTTATACCTTGGTTTGCTGTTTATTTTATCGGTATGGCTGGATTTAACTCTTTAGGTCTTGTTCCACAAAGTATAGTGGGTGTTATAAATGAGATAGATACATTTTTACTTACTATGGCTATGACAGCTTTAGGTATGGGAACAATCTTCTCAAAATTTAAAGGTCTTGGTTTAGCTCCTATCTATACAGCGTTATCTATGTTCGCTTGGTTAGTTGTTGGTGGATTTATTGTTACAAAAACAGTTGTATCTATATTTTAGATTAACTATTAATAAAACTCTTTAAAAAAAGATTATATAATCTATAAACTATATAAAGAGGTTTTTTAAAGTATGTCACACTTACCAAATACATTAAACTCTTTTTGGCTTTGGAGAGAGGTCTCTTCAAAGCTAGGTGTCTCAAATCCATTATATAAATATTGGAAAGATACACCAAACCTCAAATTAAATAACAAATATATCTTTGTTAAAAAAAATAAACTTCCCCCTAAATATCAATATATAGAACCTATCTTAACTGATCTATCTGGTTATCTACCTATCAAATTTGCTTCAGATAGATTACATGTGAATGAGCATATATTTTCCTACGATAAGATGAGGTTAAACAAAGAGTTTGAGTATAAGTTTGTAGAGGATATAAAGTTTGTAAATATAAGGAAATTTTTTAGAGAAAATGGAATCAAAGTTACAAAAAATTCACTTATTCAACTTGGTAAAATAAAAGATTTAGAGATAACAACAAACTCTACATTCTACAATCTAAAAAATGATTATGGAATCATAGTTTATGAGTAGTATATGAATCTATTTTTTATAGAGTTTAGAGACCCTTTGTTTGGTCTAATCATCTTTTTTACTTTAGTTTTTATTATCACTTTTTTCTCATATTGGTGGGGTAAATATAAAGCTAAAGAGAGCCATAAACATCTGGATAAATTTTTAAAACAGTTTAACTCACCACCAACACATAATGAGTTAAAAGTGTTGATAAATAAAGATGAGATCTCAGATAAGCCTTGGTTACTTTTAGCAGATGCTTACTCCATAAATGGTAACTATGAAAAAAGTATAGAGATATATAATGAGATATTAAAATCCTCTAAATTAGAAAACCGTAGAGATACTATGTTTTTACTAGGGCAAACATACTTTAAGGCTGGTTTTTTAGAGAGGGCTAAACAGATATTTTTAGAGATTTTAAAAAACAACCCTAGAACACCACAAGCATTAAACTCACTACTTTTAGTTTATGAGTATATGAGAGATTACGATTCTGCTTTAGATGTTTTAGAGCCTTTAGAGGAGTTAAATAAAAGTGTAAACATAGATAGCCTTTATCTAAAAGTGTTATATATCTTAAATGAATCAAAATTTGATGTAGATACTAAAGTTGAAAAACTTTTAAGTATATATAACCAAAGTGGTAAATTAACCCATCTTATTTTTGAGTATATTTTTAGAGTAGATCCTAAACTTGGATGGAAAAATTTTGATAAATCTAAGTGTGATCTTCTTGTAGATATTTTATGGTTAGTAGATAAAAAAGATTTAGATTTAGATATAATTACACAAACTGGCTATTTAAGGGAACTTTATACTGCTCGTGGTGATGTTGAGCTAGTAGATAGTAGTGATGTGTTTGAGTTTGATATTTTGATAAACTTGAAAAATAGATCAGGTACAACACTTAGTTTTGAATATTTGTGTGATAGTTGTAAACAAACGCAACCTTTCATCTTTACAAGATGTAGTAATTGTCATGCGATAGATTCAGCAAAGATTGAAGTGAGTTTAACTAAAAACTATAATATCGATTTTAGTCAACTAAATAACTCATTTCAATAAAATTTTAATACGGGATAAAATATGGGCAAAAATATAGAGAAGTTAGAAGAGAAACTAGGATATAAATTTAAAGATAAGAAGCTCATTATCGAAGCGCTGACACATAAGAGTTATAAACAGCCCTACGATAATGAGCGACTAGAATTTTTAGGTGATGCTGTTTTAGATTTAATAGTTGGAGAGTATCTTTACAACAAGTTTTCTAAATCTAATGAGGGAAATTTATCGAAAATAAGAGCATCATTAGTAAATGAGGTTGGTTTTGAGAAACTAGCTAGATATTTACAACTTGGTGATTATATCTTTTTATCAAATGCTGAGGAGAATAATGGTGGAAGGGAAAAACCATCTTTACTATCAAACGCATTTGAGGCTGTGATAGGAGCTATATATCTTGAATCTGGTTTAAAAGTGGTTGAGGCGATAGCGATAGATTTGATAGAAACTAACTATAAAGATATATCTTTAGATTCTTTATTTAGAGATTTTAAAACAACTCTTCAGGAGTTAACACAAGCTAGATTTGGGATAACACCTGAATATAAGGTTATGGCTAGTCGTGGTCCAGATCATCTAAAAGAGTTTGAAGTTGCTGTTGTTATCGAGGGTAAAGAGTACGCTAGAGCAGTTGGAAAAAGTAAGAAGATCGCTCAACAAGAATCTGCTAAGATAGCTATAAAGATGTTAAAAGGGGAAAAATAGTGAATAGTTTTGGACAAAAATTAAGATTTAGCACTTTTGGTGAATCTCATGGTAAAGCTCTAGGTTGTTTGCTAGATGGTGTTCCTGCTGGACTTAAGATAGATGAAGAGTATATTCAAAGTGAACTAGATCGTAGAAAACCGGGTAAGAGTGAGTTTGAGACAGCTAGAAAAGAGGCTGATAAGGTGGAGATTCTTAGTGGTGTTTTTGAGGGTTTAAGTACAGGTACACCGATAGCTATGGTTATCTATAACACAAACCAAAAATCAAAAGATTATACAAACATAAAAGATGTTTTTCGTCCTGGTCATGCCGATTTTACATATTTTCACAAATATGGAATCAGAGATTATCGTGGTGGTGGTCGCTCATCAGCCAGAGAAACTGCTGCTAGAGTAGCTGCTGGAGCGATAGCAAAGCTTATGTTAAAAGAGTTAAATATCTCAGTTATGAGTGGAATCAGTGAGATTGCTGGTGTTAAATCTGAAACATTTGATTATGAATATGCTAAAACAAGTATCATCTACTCTTTAGATTCTAAGGCTGAAGAGGCTCAAAAAGAGGTTATCTTAAAAGCTAAAAATGAGCACGATTCTGTTGGTGGTGTTTCAAGAGTTTTAGTAAAAGGTGTGCCTGTTGGTTTAGGTCAACCACTATACTATAAACTTGATGCGATTTTAGCTGATGCTATGATGGGGTTAAATGCTGTAAAAGCTGTTGAGATTGGTGATGGGATTTTAAGCTCAAACCTTTTAGGCTCACAAAACAATGATGAGATAAGAGCTAATGGCTTTGAATCTAACCATGCTGGTGGAATCCTTGGTGGGATTAGTAATGGTGAAGATATAGTTATGAATGTATATTTTAAACCAACACCATCAATCTTTAAAGAGCAACATACAGTAACTACTACAAATGAGGAGGTTGATTTCTCATTAAAAGGGAGACATGACCCTTGTGTGGCTATTCGTGGTACAGTTGTGTGTGAATCTATGGCTGCTTTAGTTATAGCAGATATGTTACTTCTAAATATGGGTTCTAAAATGGATGGAGTTATTAAATACTATAAATAAGGGGCAGTTATGAGAGGTATTTATAAAGATGATAATAGCGATGAGTGGTATTTTCCTCAAGATAAGTATATACTAAGTGAAACAGATTCTAAAGGTTTCATCATCTATGCTAATGATATGTTTTGTGAGATAGCAGGGTATAAGTTAGGGGAGTTGATAGGTCAACCACACAATATTGTAAGACATAGAGATATGCCCCGTATAGCTTTTAAGGGTTTATGGGATGATATACAAACAAAAGGTTTTTGGACAGGAATCGTAAAAAATCTTAGAAAAGATGGTGGATGTTATTGGGTTCATGCGACAGCTCTTAAAAAGGTGAATCAAAATGGTGAGATAACATATCTCTCTATTAGAAGAGTTCCAGATAGAAAAGATGTTGAAGCTTGTACAACTCTTTATGCTGAATTAAAAAGTGGTGAGTAGTATGGAAAAGGTCTCTTTACTTATAGATGATGATTTTATAGATGAGTTTATGAACTCTTTACCTAAAGATAAAATTGTGGTAGTTGAGGATAGTTTTAACAAAAATGTAGAATTATTTAATAATAATATAGATGATTATAAAAACGATAAATTAGAGTTGACCTCATATTATGATAGTTCAAAAGATTTGACTGTTTGGTTTGAAGAGAGAGTTAAGTAATGGATATTGTAACTTCAGAACTTTATAAAAAACAGTTAAAAGATATATTAGAGATGTTAATAAAGATAGATGTTGATGCTACTAAGAGTTTTAAAATTTATCTTGATACTGTAATTATGAATATGCCAACAAAAGTAAAAAAATATAAAAAGTCTATATATTTTGATGATGATAATATTAAAGATATTGAGTTTCAAGGTTGTAGAATCCCATTTATGATTGATGATGTAAATAACCGTTATTACATTATTGGAATCACTTCAAAAGGTTAATATAAACCCTCTTTATATTAATTATATCCCCCTGTAATAAGGGTTTTCACTCTTTGTTACTTATAGAAACAAAGAGGTTGTTTTATTATTAAATATTATACTAAACCTTTTTTATTAGAGTACAATAACCTATTAAAGTATTTGATTGATTATAAGTATTAATAATATTGATAACAAAAATAAGGAGAAAATATGGATAATAAAAAATCTACAAAAGATTTAGAAATATCTGCTAGAAGGGACTTTTTTAAAAAAACTGCTGCTCTTGGTGTAACAGCACTAGCAGGAACTAGTCTTGCTGCGTCACAAGATGATCCAGCAATTATGCATCATGTTCCATGGGGACAAAAATGGGGAGATCCAGTAACTAAAAATCGTTATGGAATCCCATCAGCTTATGAGCATAATAATACTAGAAGAAATACTAAGCTATTAGCTTCTGGAAATTATAGAGCTTCAATCGCTGTAACTCCGATTCACGAATCTGAGGGTATCATTACACCAAATGGTCTTTTCTTTTCTCGTTGTCATGGTGGTATCGCTCATATCGATCCAGCAGAGTATCGTTTAATGATTCATGGTTTAGTTGATAAGCCTATTGTTCTTACATTAGATCAATTAAAAAGATACCCAAGTGTAACTCGTACTCACTTTATTGAGTGTCCAGCAAATGGTGGACAAGAGTGGAGAGGACCACAATTTAACTCTTTACAATTCTCTAAAGGTTTTATGTCTTCTGCTTCATGGACAGGTGTTTATATCAAAACTATCCTTGAAGATTTAGGTCTTAACCCATCAGCTAAATGGATGTTAGCAGAGGGAAGTGATAATTCTGAGATGGGTCGTTCAGTTCCAGTTGAGAAGATTCTTGATGATGCTATGATTGTTTGGGGACAAAATGGTGAAGCTCTTCGCCCTGAGCAAGGTTACCCTGTAAGATTATTACTTCCAGGTTGGGAAGGTAACTTATGTGTTAAATGGCTTAAGCGTTTAGAGTTCTCTAGTGAGCCTTGGTATGCTAAAGAGGAAACTTCTAAATATACAGCTCTTAGACCAGATGGTAAAGCTGTTCAACATTTCTATGCGAATGAGGTAAACTCAACAGTAGTTTCTCCATCTCCAGAAAAACCTTGGACAGATTTAAAAGCTGGTGATGTTGTAGAGATTGAGGGTCTTGCTTGGTCTGGTATGGGTACTATCACTTTAGTTGATTTATCATTTGATGGTGGAAAAACATATAAACAAGCAAACTTAAAAGGTTTAGTATTACCTAAGTCTTGGACTCGTTGGTCATATATGTACACTATTCCTAAAGATTTCCAAGAGAATGGTAAACAGATTTTACTTACATCTCGTGCTATGGATGATGCTGGTTATATTCAACCAACAGTTGATGAAGAGACAGCAGTTATGGGTGTTGAATCTGTATATCATAGAAATGGTGTAGAGACTTGGGAAGTAACATCAACAGGTAAAGTTAACCATGTTCAATTAAGAACACCAGGAGGGGTAAAGAATGTTTAAAACTAATCGTAATTTAATTGTTTCTGCTTCAGTAGCAGTTTCAGTAGCTTTATTATCAGCAGGTTGTTTTGAAAGTGGTGCGACTCCAGCAAATAGTAGTTCTTTAGCTAAAGCTAGTATTGATGGTGGTGTTTACTATCCAGTTGTAAATGGAAAAACTTCTGTTTATTTAGTAAATGAGCAACACAAAGGTATGAAGATTAATAATGGTCGTGTTCCAACTGCTAATGAGTTAGCAGCATGGGATAAAGATGTTATGCCTGATGGAACTGGTTTACCTGAGGGTGAGGGTTCTGTTGAAGAGGGTGAAGAGCTTTATGAAGCTAAATGTGTAATGTGTCATGGTGACTTTGGTTCAGGTGGTGGAGGTTATCCATCATTATCTAAAGGTAATGCTGAGGAGCTTCAAAAAACACTTATTAACCAAAGAAATACACCAGATGCTGATGGTCCAGTTCGTGTATTTGGCTCATACTGGCCAGTTGCTAGTACACTTTGGTGGTACATCAAAGATGGTATGCCTCATACAAAATCAAAAACTCTAACAGATGATGAAACTTATGCTCTTTCTGCGTATATTTTAAATATCAATGAGATGAGTATTGATGGTGAAGAGGTTGATGATGAGTATGTTC
>CAYLNF010000042.1:0-7858 GCA_964385165.1 uncultured Sulfurimonas sp. | reverse complement strand
AAATAATCTTTATCTTCTGTGATATTGGGAATAATTTCAGCTAAAACTTCTGCAGATAAAGAAGCATCAATTTCTCCTGTTTCAAGAGCTGATTTAGGCATATAATAGTGCTTTGCATTTTTATCTTCACAAAGTGTAATACCACCATTTCTTGCTATATCTTCTACACCATTTGTACCATCATTACCACTTCCACTTAAAATTATACCTATTGCTTTTTCTTTTTTTTCTCTTGCTAATGAAGTAAAAAATCTATCGATAGATGGCTTAGATGATGAATTAGCTTTTGTTAAAATAAATTTTCCATTTTTTATAATTAAGTCCTTATTTGGTGGACAATAATAAATAATGTTATGTTCAATTTGTAGATTATTTTTTATCTCTTTTACAATTAAAGAGCTATATTTACTTAAAATTTCTCCTATATTTGAAGGATGAGTTGGATCTAAATGTTGTGCTACTATATATGTTATATTTTCTTGTGGATTTAAATTAGATAAAAATTTTTGAAGAGATTCATATCCACCTGCACTTGCCCCGATACCAACTATTGTTAAATTTTTATACTTTATCACTTGATTTATTCTCCACTAAAAAAAAGTTTATCATTTAGATATAATAGATATAAATATTAATATAATCAAATCAGATGAATAGAATTGCTAAATAATTATTGTTAATTGAAATATTTAAAAGATTACAATTAATACTAAAATTTACATAATTAGATATTTTATCCCCCCCCCTTAAATTAAACTTGAATTTTTATTAAATTTATAAAATCTAATAAATTTAAATAAAACTTGATTTTAATAATCATATATGACTATAATTATAAACTTTAAAGGGGTAGTATTTGAAAGATTTGATAAATATTCAACAAGATTCAAAACATTTAACACTTTTATATGTTGAAGATGAGCAAGGGGTTAGAGAGGCTACTGGGGCTACATTTGAAGTGCTTTTTAAAAATGTTATCTATGCTGTTGATGGGGAAGATGGGTTACATAAACTTCAAGATAATAAGATTGATTTAATCATCACAGATATAAATATGCCTAATCTTAATGGTTTAGATATGTGTAGAGAGATAAGGAGGATAAATAAGGATATCCCTATTATTATCATCTCAGCACATAGTGAATATAGCTTTTTTCTTGATAGTATAGAGCTTGGTATAAATGGGTATCTTTTTAAGCCTTTGAGTACAAAACAGTTAACTTTAGTTCTAAAAAGGATAGTTCAAAGAACTAAGTATCTATATGAAGCTAAAAAGAATCTACATTTTTTAAAGATATATAAAGAAGCATCAAACTTTAGTTCTATCGTTACAAAAACAGATCTTAATGGTATCATCACTTATGCTAATGATGCTTTTTGTGAGATCTCTGGATATTCAAGAGAGGAGCTAATAGGTAAAAACCATAATATTGTTAGGCACCCAGATAATCCAAAAGAGATATATGAAGATATGTGGAAGACTATCTCAAAAGATAAAAAAGTTTGGCAAGCTCTTTTGAGAAACAAAACGAAAGATTCTAAGAGTTACTATGTAGATAGTACCATTTTCCCCATTACTGACCAAAATGGAACAACGATAGAGTATGTTTCACTTAGACATGATGTTACCGATATTATGAATCCTAGTAAACAACTAAAAAGTGCTATAAAAGATTTTCAAAAGCCAATATTGATATATATGAAACTTGATAAATTTGATATACTTGAAGAGTTTTACGATTCACAAACGATAGAGAAGATACAAAACAAAACTACAAAACATCTTCAAAAAAGGTTTTCAGAGTTTTATGATTTTGATATGTTATATGTGTTAGAAAATGGTGAGTATGCTATACTACTAGATTATGATAAATATTTTTCTACTAAAGAGAGTTTTGTTGAGAGATTAACAAAGCTTCAAGAGATAATAAAAGAGGATGTAATATCTTTAGATTATATCAATTACGATATAGCAGTAGCTATAAGTGTTGTTTATGAAAAAAATGAGATGTTAAAATCTGCTAAACTAGGGATAAAAAAACTTTTAAAAGATAAAAAAGATTTTTTAGTAGCGAATAATCTCTCAAAATATATAGAATCAAAAGCGTTAAAGAATCTAAAAACAATCTCTATGATTCAAACAGCTTTAGATAGTGATAATATTGTTTCATATTTTCAACCTATCATAGATAACACAACTTTAGAGGTAACAAAATATGAATCATTAGTTCGTCTCATAGATGAAAATGGTGTAGTAAAATCACCATTTTTCTTTTTAGATACAGCTAAAAAAAGTAACCATTATGCTCAAATAACACAAAAAGTTCTTGAACATAGTTTCTCAGTTTTAAAACTTTACGGTGTAGATATATCTATCAATATCTCAGCTTTAGATATTGAGCAAAGAGCTACAAGGGAAAATATTTTAGGATTTTTAGAGCAATATTCAGAATATACCCATAGAGTTGTTTTTGAGCTTTTAGAGGATGAGGGTGTTAAAGAGTTTGATGTTATCAAAAAGTTTATCAAAAAAGTTAAAAGTTACGGAGTTAAGATAGCGATAGATGATTTTGGAGCAGGGTACTCAAACTATGAGAGATTACTAGATTATCAACCAGATATACTTAAGATAGATGGTTGTTTGATTCGTGATATTGAGACAAGTAGTTACTCCAAATCTGTTGTAAAAAGTATAGTAACATTTGCTAAAGAGCAAAATATCCAGACGGTAGCTGAGTTTATAGAAAATGAGGAGATTTTTAAGATAGTAAAAAGTTTAGGTGTAGATCTATCACAAGGTTACTACTTTGGAAAACCTGAGCCTATTACACACTATCGTACATATTGAAGTTAGATTAAAACACTCTTTATCTTAGTTATGAGATCATCACCCCTTATGGGCTTAGTGATAAATGAGTTTGCTCCAACCTCTAGGGCTTCTGTCTTTTTAGTTTCATCTGTGGTTAAAACTACGATAGGAACCTGCTTTAGGTTTTTATCAGCACGGATAACTTTAATCGCTTCGATACCGTTCATAACAGGCATAATAATATCTAAAAGCACTATATCTATATCATCTCTATTTTTTAAAATATCAACAGCATCTGCTCCATTCATAGCTAAAACAATCTCTTGTGTTAAGCCACTTTTATTTAGCATCGATTTTAGAAGTTTTAGATTTATAGAATCATCATCAACTGCTAAAACTATTAGGTTGTTTTTAGACATCATTTACCCTTAAATATTTTTCAAACAGATCATTAAGTAGATTTTTGTTTATCACTTTAGGGATTATCTCATCTACAAACTTCATATCTTCACTATCTGTTGAGCTATCTATCATAATTAAATTAGTATGGATAATCTTTTTCTCATTTAGCTCTTTGATTTTTGATGAGAACTCTTTTAGCTCTAAGCCATCGTAGTTTTTATCAAAGATTATCATTTTGTAGTTGTTGTTCTCTATGATATTATTTAAACTATCATTCTCTTTTATAATCTGAAATGAATACTCTAACGACTTTAAGATCTGCTGATAAAGTTTTATCTCAAAAGCATTCTCTTTTATGAGTAAAATATCTTTTTTATAACCAGTTTGTAGATTTTTCTCTATCGTTTTTTCCTCATTTGCTAAAAACTGAAGCTCTTTTAGATCCCTTTTTACATACTCACCATCTACGATAAAATCTGATAAAAATTTGTTTAAAATAGCTATAATGTTTGATCTAACTAACGGTTTTGTGGTGTACTCATCAAGACCAGCTTCTATAAACTTTTCCCTATCACCCTTTAAAGCATTTGCTGTTAAGGCGATGATTGGTGTATGGGTTTGGTTAAAATCCTCCTCATACTCTAAAATCTCTTTGGTAGCTTCTATACCATCTAAGATAGGCATCTGAATATCCATAAAGATAAGATCATAACCATAATCTTTCCTTTTTTGAAAAGCCTCTAGCCCATTTGATGCTATTGAAACATCTAAGCCAATATCCTCAAGTGTTCTTTTTATAAGTTTTTGATTTATGATGTTATCTTCAGCAACCAAAATTTTGGCATTAAATTTAGATTCTTGGTTTGGCACCTCTTTGTCCCTTTTTAAGCTAAAGTTTGATGTGTTGTAGTTGGTTAGTATCTGCTTGATTTTAGATATATTTAATGGCTCATAGATAGTTTTAAATGTATCTAGGTTTAGAGATTCTATACTTCTCATATAGTTTGATTTTGTAACTAAAACAAGTGCTTGTGGGAAATCTTTTAGTTTTACTAAACACTCCTCTTTTGTGTATTCATAATCAGCAAATATAAGTTGGTATTGACCATCTTTTTCTAACTCTTTTAACTCATCTAAATTTTTAAACTGTTTATACTCTACACCGTAGTATTCTAAATATTGTTGTAAGTATTGGTCTTGTTTTTTACTTTTATGTGAGTCTTGAAGTATCAAAGCTTTTAGTTTTGTAAAACTATCTTTTGAACTCTCTACAACTTTATCACAATTTTCAAACTCTAGTGTAAAGTAAAATGTTGTACCTTTATCAACTTCACTATGAAGATCTAGCTCACCACCCATAAGCTCCACAAAACTACTAGATATGGTTAAACCTAACCCTGTTCCACCATATTTTCTAGTTATAGATATATCAGCTTGTCCAAACGCTTCAAAGATTTTGTTTCTTTGTTTTGGACTCATACCGATTCCACTATCTTCAACTATAAACTTAATTTTAGTTATATTTTCATCTGAAGATTCTACTTTTCGTATATCTACATTTATAAAACCTGAACTATTTGTAAATTTAACAGCATTTGAGAGTAGATTTATAATAATCTCTTTGATTTTAGTTGGATCACCTTTTATAGGATACTCTAGCTCAGGATCTATAAAACAGCTAAGGTCTATATGCTTTTCGTTTGCCCTAACAGCATAAACCTCAATAGCATTTTCAAACTCTTCAATAGGGTTGAATTTGATATGTTCAACCTCTACCTTATTACTCTCTATCTTTGATAAATCAAGTATATTATTTATAATCTCAAGAAGATTTTCAGAACTTTTTTCAACTATCTCTATAAATTCAGCTTGTTCTTCGTCAAGACCTGTATCTTTTAGAAGCTCTGTAAAACCAACGATACCATTTAATGGTGTACGAATCTCATGTGACATATTTGCTAAAAACATAGATTTTGCTTTACTAGCCTCTTGTGCGAGTTGCTTATCTTTCTCATTCTCTACCACTAAATCTTCAAGCTCATCAAACTTAGTTGAGATTTCGTTTGATAGTTTTATAGATAGGGTTGTGAATATAGCAGAGATTATAACTACAAAAATAGCTCCACCAAAAAAGTATAGATTATCATCACCATTAGTCGCTATGTAGTAAAAAGCTATGGCTAATAGAATCGAGATAGGAGTTAGTGTTATAACTCTGATTCTACCTCTTATGTTTAAACTCATTACTGTTCACTTATCTCTGTGATTAAAGCTTTGATACTCTCTAAAGCCTCTTGAGCTACACTTGTATCTTTTGTGTTTGTTAGAGTTGTTAAACTATCTTCATAATCGAAGATTCTCATATTTTCACTCATACTTTTTAGTTCAACACCTTTTTGTTGCCAAGTTTTATAGTCATCATTTTCAATAGCTTTTTCTATACTATCAGTTAAGAGTTTAGATTCATACTTAAAATCGTTAAATAGTTGCTCAAAACTCTCCTCATCTATCCCTATCTCATTAGCTGCGATAGTTTTGTCATAACTGATTCTCTCATCAATATCAAGCTCATTTATATCTATGATGTAATCTTTCTCTAATGAGATTTTTTCATCATCACTATCACTCTCTTTTATAGGTTCAGGTGTTGGTTCATCTAGCACATCTTCATCAATCAATAGATTCTCAAAGATATCATCATCAGATTTTATCTCTTTCTTCTCCTCTATGATTGGTTGAACTTCCTCCTCTTTGGCTACCTCTACTATATCATCCTCTTTAGCAAGTTTAGAGATTATTTTGTAAAAAATATCTAGTTTTTGTTTAATCTCATCAACATCTTTTGATAGGTTTATGGTGATGAGTGTATCTAAAGCATCTTCGATTCTTAGGTTCGCAGCTACACCTTTTAGCTTATGACTTAGTTTTTGAACACTATCTAAATCACCACTCTCAACTGCCCCATATAGCCCATCTTTAAACTCTTTTGCTTGTGTGATAAAATCTTGGATAAACTCCTCTATGAGATCTATCGGTAACCCTAACTCATCAGATGCTACTTTTGGATCAAAGATATATGTAGGAGTTTGAGGTTTCTCATCTTCAACCATCGCAACTTCTTCAACCACATCAACATTAACATCATCCTCTACAACATCTATCTCTTGAATCGGTTCAACAGCTATATCTACTACATCATCTACTAGTTCGATAGGTTCAGGTTCAACCTCAATCTCTTTAGGTGGTTCTATAATCTCATCATTTGGTACAACAACTTCAGGTTCCACTTTTATCTCTTGTACTTCATCCTCTATATCTATATCATCCACAGATTTTAGATTCTTAAGAGTTATAAGGTATGCTTCTTCAGATGGGTTGTTTGTTAGGTAAGCTTTCTCTACCTCTAAGCTAGAACTATAATTTTTACCATCAACCTCAATGATAACTTTAGCTTCATCTCCACTATCCATACATAAGATATAGTCTATCCAATGGATATGTTTAAAGTTATGTATATGTTTTGGGATTTTTACAAAAAGGTCAGCAAACTCTTTAGATATATCTAGGAGTTGTGATAGGTTTGAAAATCCAAGTGATTTTAGATCTTTATCATCAATCCCGATAAACTCTTTTTGGGAATTATAAATTAACATACTTTTACCTCAATACTTTTTTTGAGTTGAGCATTTTTTGAAAAAGCTCACCACTTTTTTCTATCTCTTTTTTTGATGCTGGTTTTGAGACAGATATATAACCACTCAGCTCACCATTTTCATCTTTGGTAGCGATAACCTCTATACTTGAGTAGTAAGATGCCCCATCTTTAGTTATATTTTTGATAATATCACTTGTTGAGAGTGTAGAATCTAAATCTCTAAGTAGTTTAAAGTATATCTCATTTGGCATATCAGGATGAAGAGTTACACTATACTCTTTACCCACAATCTCACCAAACCTATACCGATTCACTTCACAAAATTTTCTATTTACATAGGTTATATGGCTATCTATATCTGTTTGGCAAATAATCTCACCATCTTCAAATAAAAACTCTTCACCATTTGGTGTTATATCACCCATCAAAAACCCTTAAGATATTTATTGTTTATAAATATATCATAACTCTTATATAGAAGTTATTAAGTAAGAGGGTAAAAATAACTTCAAAACCAACAATATTTAAAGGGTTTAGGTTCAAGGCGAACTTTACTTGGCGATACGAGTATCGTTAAATGAAGTTCAACGCAGAAAATGAGCCTTTTAAATGTTGCCCTACGGGTGAAACAAGAAGCTACAACCTACTTCGTTAAAAACCCTTGAAGCTATTTATAGCTCCTGCGAATTTTTGCCTTGTATCTTATAGCTTCTTGTTTCATTGGTTGTGAAATTATTTATATCCTCTTACTTAACTCAGCATCTTTTAAACTAATAATACTACTCAACTCCTCAACAGATTGCTTTTTAATCTCCTCAAATGTTCCGTAGTGGTTTAGTAGCTTTTTCACTTTTGCTATACCAATTCCTTTCACTTCAAAAAGTTTAGATTCTTTGTCTAGTTTCACTTTTGTTTTTTTGTGAAAAGTTATGGCACATCTGTGTGCTTCATCTCTTAGGTTTTGAACAAACTGGAGTCTTTTGTCGCTGTTT
>CAYLNF010000041.1:0-8538 GCA_964385165.1 uncultured Sulfurimonas sp. | reverse complement strand
CAATCTGGTACTTATGCTATGACACAAGCTAACTCTGTTCAACAAAATGTTATGAGATTATTACAATAGTAATTCTTTTTTTAACTAACCTCTAAAATTTTATTTTAGAGGTTATCTACATATAATTTATATTCTATCCCTTTTTTATCAATCTATAATTTATCAAAATAATATTTTGGAACATATTTTGCTTTTATTTTTAAAATATCCAAAAAAGGACTTATAAATGGGTTTTAGAATCAATACAAACATTGGTGCAATGGACGCACATAGAAATTCCCTTCAAACAAATGTAAAATTAGATAAGAGCTTACAAGCGTTAAGTTCAGGTCTTCGTATCAATACAGCAGCAGATGATGCTTCTGGTATGGCGATTGCGAATCAACTAAAATCACAATCAACTGGTTTAGGTCAAGCGATCAGTAATGCTAATGATGGTATTGGTGTAGCTCAAACAGCTGATGGTGCTTTAGATGAGTATGAAAATATTATCAATACGGTTAGAACTAAATCTATCCAAGCAGCATCTGATGGTCAAAATGCTGATTCAAGAGCTGCTATCCAAAGAGATATTGATAAACTTTTAGAGGAAGCTGATAATATTGCTAACACAACATCGTTTAATGGTCAACAACTTTTAAATGGTGATTTTCAAAATAAAAGTTTCCATATTGGTGCTTATTCTGAAGAGACTGTTGGTATCAACATAGCAAATACACAAACAAATACTATTGGTCGTCATGTTGATACAACTGGTTCATTAGCTGTTGATACAGTAGCATTAGCTGCTGGTGATCTTACAATTAATACAGATGCTTTAACTGCTGCTGTTAATGTTGGTGCTACATCTGCTGAATTAGGTGAGGATGGAGATACTGTGAGTATCGCTCATAGTGCTGATTCTGCTTGGGCAAAAGCTGCGGCTATCAATGCTATCTCTAACTTAACAGAGGTTACAGCTGTTGCTTCAACTGAAGTAAATGGTGTTGCTGTTGTATCTGGTACTATTAGTGCTGGTGATTTAACGATTAATGGTATCGATATTGGTAAAGTTGATGTAACATCAAGTGATGCTGATGGTGCTTTAATGAATGCCATCAATGCTCAAACAGATAAAACAGGTGTTGTTGCTACAAATGATGGTGGAAAACTATCTTTACACTCAACTGATGGTAGTGATATCGTTGTGAGTGGAGCAACAGCTGTATCTGCTACTACTGGTTTAGCACAAGCTGTAAATAGTGGTGATATAACTCTAATCTCTGACCATACAGTTCAAATGAGTGCAGGTGCTTCACATGTTGGATTTGTTAGTGATGCTAAATTATCTAAAGAGAAAAGTAGTACACTTAGTGCTATTGATGTAACAACAAGAGAGGGCGCTGAGAAAGCTATCCGTTCAACAGATGCTGCTCTAAAACAGTTAGATGCGATTCGTTCAGATATCGGTTCTACTCAAAATCAGTTAGAATCTACGATAAGAAACATTAGTGTTACTCAAGTAAATGTTACAGCTGCTGAATCACAGATTCGTGATGTTGACTTTGCTGCTGAATCGGCTGAGTTCTCAAAACAAAATATTTTAGCTCAATCTGGTACTTATGCTATGACACAAGCTAACTCTGTTCAACAAAATGTTATGAAACTATTACAATAATAGTTTCATAATGGAATGAAACTTGCTTTTAATTTTAAAAGTGAGTTTTTCAAATGGGCATTTATGAAAACAATATCGCTGCTTTATCAACAGTAGATCCTGAGTTAGCAGCTAAGCTACTAAAAATCAAAACAAACCAAAAATATGAAGTGTTTGCTAATGGACACTATGCTGATGCTAATATTTTAGAGATAGAAGAAAACCATTTTATGTATGAAAAACGACCTCTTGATGAGATAGAGGAGCGTTATATAGAGATATTACATAAATATAAATTATATAAGGTAATGTATATTTATGGGATAGGTAATGGTTATCTTTGTAATATGCTTCTACAAAACTTTTTTCATAACTATATATATATTTTTGAGCCTGAATTAGAACTTATATATATAGCATTAAATCTTACAGATTTTTCAGAAGATATAAAATCTGGAAGAGTTATAATTCTTCATACTTTAAATTTCAATTCTATAAATTTTAGACGCATAGTTGTTGGACTTGCTGCTGTACATTTTAAAGCTTATGATTTACTTCTAAATGGATCTTTTTATGAAAAATATTTAGATGATATACAACATGTGAATAAAGAGATTATAAAAGTTTTTCAATATTTTGTAATTGCTACTGGAAATGATGCTAATGATGAGTTGTTAGGTTTAAAACATTTTATGCAAAATTTAGAGTTGATGTTAAAAAACGCAACTTTAAGAGAGATTGAAAAAAATGGTAAAAATACAGAAACGGCTATTATTGTAGCTACTGGGCCATCTTTAGCAAAACAGTTACCACTTTTAAAGAAAATAAAAAATAGTGTAACCATAATAGCTGCTGATGCTAGTTTACCTGTTTTAGAAAAAGAGGATATTAAACCAGATATAGTTACAACGCTTGAGAGAACAGCAAGAACAGGTGAGTTTTATGAACATACATCAGTAGAGTTTCAAAAAGATATTATCTTTTCTTTAACTGCTATTGTAGCTAAAGAGCTAGTAGATAATATTAAAGATGGGCAATTTCAATTTAGTATGAGACCAACGGGACACCATTATAAATATATGGGTTTTGATGATTATGGTTATCTAGGTCTTGGTATGAGTGCTGCGAATATGGCTTATGAACTTGCTAGTTCTATGAATTTTAAACAGATTATTATTATTGGTCAAGATTTGGCTTATGGTAAAGATGGAAGTAGTCACTCTAAAAATC
The DNA here is from genome assembly GCA_964385165.1 of uncultured Sulfurimonas sp. GTDB lineage: Bacteria > Campylobacterota > Campylobacteria > Campylobacterales > Sulfurimonadaceae > Sulfurimonas. The sequence continues at coordinate 5,672 of CAYLNF010000041.1, read as the reverse complement.
ATATTTTTGGTACTGATGAGATTAAAAATAAAAAAAATGATCAATACACTCTTGCTTATGGTGGAGATGGTGAGGTTAGAACAACTAGAGTATGGAAACTATTTTTAACTGGTTATGAAAATAGTGTTGCTCAAAATAATAAAGATAAAAAGTTTTTAACGATAAACTCTACTGAGGGTGGAGCAAGGATAAAAGGCACCACAGAGTTACCTTTTGAAAAAGCGGTAGAGAAATATGTAGATACTAAGCATATAAAAGAGAAAATAGTTTTAGAGATTCCAACTCGTGATGAGTACCTAGAAAATCTAAAAATATCTAATGAAAAACTTACAAAAGCGATAGATCTTGGAAAAGATATGAAAAAAACTGCTAAAAAGCTTTTAAAAAGTTTAACAAAAATAATTAGACAATATAAAAAGTATGATATAGCAGATATCCATCTTCATGTAAAAGAGAAAGAGACAAGAAAGATGGTAGATAAGATAGCTATTATCCGTGATAAATATTATAAAGCTGAATTTAGAGAGTTTTATGAATCATTAATATCACCACTTCTTACTCATCTGGAGTATGATATAGCTTACTGGAGTTTACAGATAGAAACGATGAAAAAAGACAGAATCCATAAGAACTGGAAAATGATACTTTTTCATCATGAGTGGGCTACTAGGATTATGATAAATTTAGATGCTATTTTAGAGATTTTAGAACCTAAAAAAGTTGATCTTGAAAATACAATTTTAATTGAAACAAAAGAGTAGAGAGATTATTTTAATAATTTCTCTATATCCTCTCTAATATCCTCAGGTTTAGTAGCAGAAGCGTATCTTTTTACAACTTTACCCTCAGAATCTACTAAAAATTTAGTGAAATTCCATTTTATACTCTCTGTTCCTAAAAAGCCACTTTTCTCTTTTTTTAGGAATTTATAAAGTGGGATGGTGTTATCTCCATTTACATCTATTTTTGAGAACATATCAAAGTGTATATTATAGTTTTCATGGCAAAAGATTTTAATCTTTTCATTATCTTTTGGTTCTTGTTTCCCAAATTGGTTTGATGGGAATCCTAGTACCATAAAATTTTTATCTTTATATGTTTGGTAAAGCTTCTCCAATCCAGCATATTGAGGTGTGAATCCACACTCACTTGCTACATTTACTATGAGTAAAACTTTACCTTTATAGTTACTCATAGCTACCTCATTTGAATCTATATCTTTTACTTTAAAATCATAAATACTCATACTTTTCTTCTCTCCATCTCATCAACAACTTTAGCTACAACTAAATCAGATGTTATGTTTAGTGAGGTTCTACACATATCTAAGATTCTATCTACTGCTACAATCAAAGCCATATACTCAACAGGTAAGCCTATCTGATTTAAAATCACCACCATCATAACTAACGAAGCACTAGGTAGGGCAGCTACACCAACACTCAGAGCAACTACTGTTACACCAAGTAGTAGTTGGTCACCAAAACTTAAATCTACTCCAGCTAAATTCGCTATATATAAAACTGCTACTGTTAGATATGCTGCTGTTCCATCCATAGAAACTGTCGCACCTAAAGGTAGTACAAATGAGGCTGTTTTTTTACTAACTCCACCTATCTCCTCAGATACCCTCATAGATACAGGTAGTGTCGCAGCTGATGAAGCGGTAGAAAATGCCATAATAGGAGCTTCTCTCACATCAGATAGATAACGGTATGGGTTTACTTTCCCAAAAAATGCTAAAACTGCTGGAAGTGTTATAATGGCGTGAAAAACTAAAACACCAATAACCACAAGCACATATTTCCATAAACCTAAAACCACATCTATCCCTTGTTCAGCTATAACATAAGAGATGAGTGAAAAAACACCGATAGGGGTAAGGAGTATAACCCACCCAGCCATCTTTAACATCGCTTCTGAAACAGCATTGAAAAGTGTTTGTAAACTCTCTTTCTCTTTAGGTTTTAGGTAGAGTGAAGCTACACCAAAAAGTATAGCAAAAACTATGATTTGCATCATAGAACCGTTACTAAGTGAGTTAAATATATTTGTTGGTATAAAACTCAAAATCATCTTCTCAAATGAGAAAGGGGCTATGGTGTTTGCCTTTTCATAAGCTAATCCAGCACTACTTACAACATCACCGATTCCTACTATATCCATAACAATGATAGCTGTTGTAACTGAAAGCGCTGTTGTTAAAACATAAAGCCCTATCGTTTTTAGACCAATATTTTTAAGATGCTCAATCGAGCCTAATCCTAAAATAGCTATAAATATACTAGCAAACACAAGTGGCACAACTAACATCTTTAAAAATGATATAAATATATCACCGATTAGTTTTTGCTCTAACGCTAACTCTGGTAAAAAAATACCAAATAAACCCCCTAAAACGATACCTAAAACAACAAGTGTGTTTGTTGTGGCATATTTTTTTACTCTATGAATCAAAATCTCTCCTCTTACTTTAGTATATTGTAACATAACTCAAAGTTTATATAAAAAAAATGGTGGTTATTAAATCTTATTGTGTTATTATTGAATAGATATTATTTGGAGTTTATAAGTTTGTTAATAAAAAAGATATTTGTACTTACTTTATGTTTATTTTATAGCACATTAGTAGTAGCTAAAGATGGATACACAATCAACTTTGCTCCATTGCCTACTAAAAGCTCTTCACAAAATGTAAAAGATTTTTTACCTATAAATCAGTTTTTAAAAGAAAAATTATCTCTTCATATAAATTATGTTTATAAAAAAGATTATCAAGATATATTGGATGGTTTTAAAGATGGAACTATCGATATGGCTTATCTTGGTCCATTACCTTTTATATCTTTGAGAAAAGATTATAAGCACGCAGAGCCGATAGTAACATTTAAACAATCAGATGGCTCTAGTAAATATAGATGTGTTTTAGCAAAATTTAAAAATGATATATTTACAAAAGATAAAAAAATAAAAGTAGCACTTACACAGCCATTATCAACTTGTGGATATTTAATGACAAATATTTTACTTAAAGATAAATTTAATCTTGATCTTAAAAATCAAAAATATAAATATAAAATGTCACATACAAATGCTTTGATTTCAGTGGTAAAAGGGGAGTTTTTATTAGCCGGAGCTAAAAAAAGTATAGCTAGTAAATTTAAAACACTAGGTATGGAGATTATTGCTCAGAGTAAACTTTTACCTGGTTTTAGTTTAGTTGTAAATACAAAAACATTAACAAAAAAACAGATTTTAAAGATTCAAGAATCTTTGCTTAGTGTTTCTCAGAGTGAATATAAAAAATGGGGTGGTATATCATCAAATGGTCTTGTAAAAGCACATCTTAATGATTATGATAGTTTAAATGTAGATTTTAAAATACCTAAAAAGGGAAATTTGAAATGAAAAAATTATTTGCCTTAGTGTTTATAGTACTTTTTTTAATCACAATAACAATCTACAAATATATGGAGATCTCTAAAGATGAGGCTATCCAAAATTTAGCAGATAAAACATTAGAGTTTGTAAAGATAGCAAATAAGGCTGTTTTAGATACATATATGGTTGTAGCAAAAAAAGATTTTTTTGATATTATGAAAAATGGTGAAGTTCTTAAAATATTATCAAAATTCAAATACGCGACTATTGATGAGCAAAATATATTAAGAGGTGAACTTTACCGTTTACTATATAAAGATTATGAGTTATTAAAAAAATTAAATGTGAGACAATTTCATTTCCATACTTATGATGGTAAAAGTTTACTTAGATTTCATCTACCATATAAAAATGGTGATAATCTTATGAGTTTTAGAAAATCTGTTAAAATCGCAAATACCAAATTTAAGCCAGTTTCTGGGTTTGAGGGTGGTAGAGTTTATCCAGGTTATAGATATGTTTTTCCTATAACTTATGATGAAGATCATTTAGGTAGTGTAGAGTTTTCAGTATCATTTGAGGGTATAGAGAAAAAACTTAAAAATATTGTACCTTTTTATGGGCATAGAATTATCTTTGATAAGGAGATAATTTATAATAAAATTTTTAAAAAGAATCGAGAACTGTTTGTAGAATCAAAATTTAGTAGTGATTATTATTCAGAGAATTATTGTATATCTAAATCTAATGGAGATAAAGAACATGATAAATTTGTAGATAAAGTTACAAAACTTGTAAAAGATAGTCCAAATTTTATGAAAAAATTAAATTCTAAAAAAAGCTTTGCTATACCGATTATTGATAATAATTTAGGTTATATAGTAACTTTTCTAAATGTTAAAAATATTGATAACAAAAGTGCGGCTTATGTGATCTCATTTGGTAAATTTCAGGATATTGTAGGGATTCAACAAAGATATAATAATCTTGTATTTATAGGTCTTTTTGTTGCTATTTTTATATATCTTCTTGTTATCACAGTGTTGTTTCAAGTTCAAAAGATAAAGGTTGAAGCTTCAAAACTTCAAAAGTTTATAGATATACAAAACTCAATCGTTATCTTAACAAATGGTGTTAAGTTTAAATTTGCTAATAAAAAGTTTTTTGATTTTTTCGGTTATAGAGATTTGGAATATTTTTTACAAGAGCATTATTGTATATGTGAGCATTTTCTTGAGATGGATAACTTTTTTAATCTTTCCCATGTTATGGATAGTGAAGATAGTTGGGTAGATTCTCTTTTAAATCTACAAGGTAGTAAAAGAATAGTATCTATGAGAGATAAAAACTCTATCATTCATGCTTTTAGTGTTTCTATAAATAAATATGATGAAGATAATTATATAATCGATTTTAGTGATATAAGTGATACTATGCGTGAAAAGATTCAGCTTCAAGAGCAAGTGATAAAAGATCAACTTACAAAAGCTTACAATAGAGTTTATTTTGAGAAGAATATAGATTCTCTAATAGCTATCAATAGAGAAAAAGGTAAAGAGACAGGAATTATCTTTTTTGATATAGATCATTTTAAAAATGTAAATGATACTTATGGGCATCAGGTTGGTGATGATGTTTTAAAAACGATAGTAAAAATCGTAAACTCAAATATTAGAGATGATGATAAGCTTATCCGTTGGGGTGGTGAGGAGTTTATTATTATCTTTTGTACTTCTAGTATAGAAAATGTTTATAAAAAAGCAGAGCATTTAAGGGTTAGTATAGAGCAGTATAGGTTTGATGAAGTTGGTAGTTTAACTTGTAGTTTCGGGGTAATTTTACATAATGATAGTTACAGTATAGATGAATCTATAAAAAAAGCTGATGCTAAATTGTATGAAGCTAAAAATAGTGGTAGAAATAGGGTAGTGGTATAAAATAGAGGAGATGGTGTATGAATTTAGATAAGGTGATAGCTGGTTTTTTTATAATATTGGCGATGACATTAAACTTTGGTTTTTGGTATGGTGATGCTCTTGATATGCACATCCACAATAAATATGAGCTTTTTGCTGCGATAGTTGTAAACTTGATAGCTACTGTTTTAAAACTTGGTGATAAAACTCAAATTGGTTCTGTTTTGATAGCTACAAGTTTAGTTGCTGATTTACAACTAATCATAGCTGCTACAATTTGGACAATTTTTGCTGTTGGTGATACTATTGACCCTGAGATATTTGGTGTGATTATCTCTTTAAGTAGTGGAGCATTACTAGCAAATGTAACCTCTG
>CAYLNF010000040.1:0-8688 GCA_964385165.1 uncultured Sulfurimonas sp. | reverse complement strand
CTGAGACTGATAGATATGGTCACTACTCTTTAAGTGGTGAGTATGCTTATGATCGTCCATTCCTATGGGGTTCAAAAAGAACTGGTCCAGATTTACACCGTGTAGGTAACTACCGTACAACTGACTGGCACGAAAATCATATGAAAAATCCATCTGCTGTTGTTCCTGGTTCAATTATGCCAGCATACACATGGATGTTTACAAATAATGCTGATATTGAAACTGCTTTCGCAGAACAATTAACAGTAGCTCAATTTTTCGCTGTACCATATAACAAACCAGTTCCTATGAAAGATGGGTCAACTAAAGTTGTTAAAATGGGTCAAACTCCAGCAGAAGCTCACGCTTTAGCATTGGAAGAAGCTAAATTAATTGCGGCAGATATGAAAGATCAAGATGTTAAAGATGCGGTAGCAAATGGTGAAATTCCTGAAATTGTTGCTATTATCGCATATATGAACAGTCTTAAATAGTAAAGGAATATAGTGGATATTGCACAATTACAAGCTTATGGTTACTTCGGATTAATAACTTTTTTAGTTATTGTACTTTACTCTTATATATATCATTTATATAAGAATAGAAAAGATGCTGATGGTGTTGACTATGAGCAGTATAGCAATATGGCACTACATGATGATATAGATGATGCTCCGGTAGCATCTGTATCAGATGAAAAAGTATCTGATGGTACAAAGAGAAAATAGGAGAGATATATGAATAAGCTTTATCTTTGGGGAATTATTATCACTGCTGCTATGGTTGGATTTACTTACCTTTCGGTTGGTATGTCTGAGGGTGGTTTAAACGGTGATATTGTAAATAAGCTTACAGTTTTAGCAGCGGTTATTCTTGTAATCATTACAGTATTTGTTGTAATTAAGTATGTTCGTCAAATGCAAACAGACAAAGCAACTGGTGAGTTAGTTGATCATTCTTGGGATAATATTGGTGAGTATAACAATCCATTACCAATGGGTTGGGCTATCTCGTTTATATTAACAATGGTTTGGGGTATGTGGTATTGGTTATTTGGTTATCCAGTAAACGCATATTCACAAATTGGTGAGTATAATGAAGATGTTGCTGTACATAATGAGAAGTTTAACGCAGAGTACGCATCTATTACTGGTGATAGATTAGTAGAGATGGGTGAGTCTGTGTTCTTAGCTGAGTGTAAAGTATGTCACGGTATTAGTGCTGATGGTATTGATGGAAAAGCTGCAAATCTTAATCAAAGACTTGAAGTTAAAACTGTTAAAGATGTTATTCTTCATGGTTCTAACAACCATATTATGGGTTCAGAGTCACCGATGCCAGATCGTAATGGTCTTATGAATGCTAACAACAACTACGCACCAATTACTGATGCTGAGATAGATGCTGTTGCTAAGTATGTTGCTGGTGGTCTAAAAGGTGATGGTGAAGGTGCTAAAGTTTTCGCTGGAACTTGTACTTCTTGTCATGGTGTAGATGGTAAAGGTATGGAGTATGTTGCTCCAAACATTGCTGAGTTTACTCCACAACTTGTTACTAATGTTCTTAATCATGGTAAAAAAGGTGCTATCGGTAAAATGCCAGCATTTGATAGACTTAATGCTAAACAAAAAGAAGCAGTTGGTGCGTATATCACTGACTTAAGTAAATAAGGAGAACTAACATGAATGAAAATAGAAGTGTTTTTGCTCTTAGTGGTGTAACTGGTATGTTGATAGCTACTGCTTTGTTATTAAGTATATTAGTAGGTTTAACTATTGGTGCTCTTAATACTCAACAAGCAAACGCAAGTAACTATTATGAGATTAAAGATGAAACTTCAATAAAAATGATTAGTACAGAAAATACTAAACATTTAGTTGATGTAAAATAAAGGAATAAATGATGGATAAAATAATTGCATGGGGCATGGTTATCATGGCCGCTTACACACTTTACGCCGTAGTTACTCCAAATCACCTTTTTATCGGTTAGGAAATTTCATTGAAATTTTTTAATAGAGGGCTTTTTGCCCTCATCCTCACAATTTTTTTCCAAACAACATTATTAGCTGAATATTTATATAAAGATGAAGTGATTCACAACCCCAACTTTAATAAAGAAGTTGAAAAAGTTGGTAAAGAGTTATATGAAAAAACAGGTATAGCATTAAGATTGTTGATGTTAAAAGAGTTACCTCATGGTATGAATATAGTTGAATATGAAAAGAGTTTACTAAAAGATTTTAAAACTCCAACTATTTTACTTACATTCTCAGAGTTTGATTCTAAAGTAGATATCATAGCTAGTGACCCCTCTTTATATAAGTATTTTAATAAAAAGCAGGTTTTAAGTCCTGTGGCATCTTTGGTTCAAGGTTATATGGTTGCTATACTTTATGCTAAAAGCTGGGATGATTTTAGAGAGATGACACAAAATAGTGGTGGTACTATACTTCCACTTCTTGCTGGTAAAGCTAAAAAAGGTGAGCTACTTGGTAAATATTCTGGTTCTATGTTTAATGGATATGTAGATATAGCTGAACAGATAGCTAATAGTAAAAATGTTGAGCTTGAGAATGGTGTTGGTAATGCTAATAAATATAGTATATTGGTTGTTAAGTTAATATTCTATGGTATTATCTTAATCTCTATTTTTATCTATATAAAAAGAAGATTTTTTTTAAGAAGGAATAAACTTGAAGAAAAGTAATGGAAAAGTTTGGCCATATACAATCGCAATATCGATAGCTTTAGTTTTTGGAGCTAGTATAGCTACTATTATGGTAGCTAGTAAGTTACCAGTTGAAAAAAGTGATGCTTATATGATGGGTTACCATCAGGTTGATGCTAATGCTAATGAGCTGATAGAAGCTAAAATCGCTTTTGACAAAAAGTATAAGATTGAATATATTAAAGATAAATTTACAGTTAACGATTCAATCATTAAGTATAAAATTACTGATATGAACTCTAAGCCAGTAGATGATGCTAAAATTGTTATTGTTTTAACAAGACCAAATACTCGTGATTTTGATAAAGAGGTTATAAAACCAACAGTTAAGGATGGTGTTTATACATTTTCATCTATAAAATTACCTAAAGAGGGTCGTTGGAATATTATGGCTAAAATCAATGTAGGTGATCTACAAAGATTTTATAATGTTAAAGTTGATACTAGAGATAATAAAGTAACTGAGTATTAGATAGTGGATAACACTATAATTGTTCTACCATCTGCTCGTGCGATTCGCCACGAGCAGTTAAATATCAAAAATCACACACTTTTTTTACCATCTTTTATAACTATGTCAGATTTTATTTCAAAACTATCGATAGTAGATAATTTTAAGATAGTAGATTCTGATACAAGAGTTTTACTACTTCTTGAAGCTTCAAATTTTAAAAATTTTTCAAATCTTCAGATTGAGAGAAACTTTTTTACATTTACTAAAAATTCATCATATATTTTTAAATTTTTTGAGGAGTTAAGTGCTGAACTTTATGATATAAAAGAGTTAAATAGTTCAGATATATATGCTGAGTATGAGGAGCATATAGCTATACTTCAAGAGTTATATAGAAGATATGAGCAACTTTGTAGTGATAAAAAGATTTTAGATAAAATATTTTTACCAAAGCTTTATAAATTTAACAAAGAGTACGCTTCACTCCATAAAAATATAGAGATATATGTAGATGGTCATCTAACAAATTTTGAGTTAGAGTTACTTCAAAAATGTTGTGAGTTTAGTGATGTAACCATAATCTTTAATACCTCTAGTTTTAACACAAAAATGATAACTAAATTTGATAATTTAGATGAGAAATTAGAGATAGATTTTGAATATAGAATCTCACTAAATAATAAAAAAATAATCTCAAAAAGAAAAGTTCCTAAAAATAAAAATATAAGTTGTGAATCGTTTAGTGAATCTCTACTTCAAGTAGCTTTTATAAAACAAAAACTTTATCAGTTTATACAAAAAGGTTTGGAACCTGAAAAAATTGCTATTGTTTTACCAGATGAAAAGATGGCACAAACATTAAAGAGTTTTGATGATAAATCTAACTTTAACTTTGCTATGGGTGAATCTTTTTCAAATACAAAAATTTATGAAAAACTTAATGCTACTTGTAGATATATAGACCAAGATTCAAAAGAGAACTACCAAAGATTACAAAGGGTTGGTGATGATACTTATGAAAAGTTGATTAAAATCTACTATAAAGATTCAAATGAAGTAGATTTTATAGAGTTTTTAAAAGAGTATGTTGAACAATTTACAAATAAAAATGAGATTAAAATCTTTGAAGAGGAAGTTTACCGTTTTGGGTATATTTTAGATTTTATGAAAGATATGGGTGTTAAGTCTTTACTAAATGTTTTTTTACAAAGGTTAGCCCAAAGAACGATAGATGATGTTCGTGGTGGTAAAGTGACTGTTATGGGTGTACTAGAGACTAGAAATGTAGAGTTTGATGGTGTTATCATCGTAGATTTTAACGATTCTAATGTTCCTAAAAAGAGTGACAAGGATATGTTTCTCAATACAAAGATTAGAGAGATGGCAAATCTACCAACTATGACCGATAGGGAAAATTTACAAAAACACTACTACGATATGTTACTAAAACGAACTAAAGAGGTAGCACTCTGTTATGTGAAATCTAGTGAGAGTTCACCATCTCGTTTTTTAAAATACTTAAATATAAAAGAGAAAAATATATATGGCGAATCTGATTATGCTAATATCATATTTAGTAGAGTGATTCCAGTTCAAACTAATGAAGATGAGATTATTTTAGATTATAGTTTTAAAGATAAAAAGCTATCTGCTACAAGATTAAAAACTTTTTTAACTTGTAAAAGAAAATATTATCATAAATATATCCAAAAACTTACTCACCATGAGATTCCAAAAGATATGCCTCAAGAGTTTGAGATAGGAAATGATGTTCATAACGCTTTAAAAGCATTATATACAAAGAAAAATAGTTATAGTGATTTAGATGAGTTGAGAAAAGATCTATATCATGAACTTGACTTCGTTTGTGGTAAAAGTGAACTTGAAAAGTATCTTATTGAGATTCAAAAAAGAAGATTAGAAATGTTTTGTGAAAATGAGATAAAGAGATTTGATGATGGTTGGGTAGTTCACTGTTGTGAGCAATATTTTGAGACAAACTTTGCTGGTATGACTCTAATTGGTCAAATAGATAGGGTAGATAAGAGATTAAATGAGATAGAGGTGTTAGATTATAAAACAGGCTCATATCCACTTTATAATAAAAAGAATCTAGATGAAGCAACAGATTTTCAACTAGAGTTTTACTATCTTTTAGCTGGTGGATTGGGTAATGTTGAGGGTTGTGCTTATTATGATTTAAAAGAATCTAAAATAGTTCCAGAGGCTTTTTTAAGAGAAAAGTTATCTATACTAGAATCAAATATAAAAGATCTACTAAATATAGAGGAGGTTAATTTTACTAAATGTGAAGATAGTAATAATTGTCTCTTTTGTGATTATAAAACTATTTGTGGTAGATAGTTTTATGACATTTTGCCATATTTTCATCATATAATACTTATTTAGATAAAATACTCAACAAAAGGAAGAATCGTGTCTAAAACAAACCATAATATAAAAGCAGACAGACTAACTCCTATATTAAAATGGGCAGGTGGGAAAGAGCAAGAGTTAAAACATATCCACCCAGCTATGCCTAAAAAAATCAACAATTTTTATGAACCTTTTATAGGTGGTGGGGCAGTTTATTTCTCGATGGATTCTAAAAAGATGTTTATCAATGATAAATCTCACGAGCTTATAAACCTATATAGAGCTATCGCAAAAGAGGATAAAAGTTTTTTTGATGTGATAGATGAGATGATAGCTAACTGGGCTGTTTTAGAAAGAATCATAGAAAATAATAGAGTTATATTTATATCAAACTATATAGATTACTCTAAAAATAAGATAGATGAAGGGAAGTTACAAGATTGGATATATGAGTTTATTTTAAACCACTCAAAAGAGTTTGAATCTATGTTTTCTACATCATTTAATATAAATATAGAAAATTTTTTAAAAGAGATCAAAAAAAATATTATAAATAAAATGAAAAGGATGAAAAAGATAGAGTTGGAGAGGGGAGTTTTACCAGAAGATGACATAATAGACAATATGGAATCTGCTCTAAAATCTGCTTTTTATATGCACTTTAGACACCTTTACAACAACATAGAAAAGTATGAGATAAACCATAGTTTTGCTACTGCTATCTTCTTTTTTATAAGAAATTACGCTTATAGTGGGATGTTTAGATATAACAAAAGTGGAGCTTTTAATGTACCTTATGGTGGAATCGGCTACAACAGAAAAAATCTATCGAAAAAAGTTGACTATTTAAAATCTGAAGAGCTAGTGAAACATTTAGCAAAAACAACTATTGAAAATTTAGATTTTGAAGATTTTTTCAAAAAAACTAAACCAAAAAAAGATGATTTTATATTTTTAGACCCACCTTATGATAGTGAGTTTAGCACCTATGCCCAAAATGAGTTTACAAGAGATGATCAAGCAAGACTAGCTTCTTATCTTGTAGATGAGTGTAAGGCAAACTGGATGATGGTTATAAAACATACTGATTTTATATATGACCTATACAACAAACCAAATATAAATATAGGAACATTTTCTAAAAAATACCTTGTAAATTTTCAAAATAGAAACGATCAAAAGGTTAAGCATTTGGTTATCACTAATTATTAGATATAATTTATGAAATTTAATAAAAAAGATTTAAAATGATAAATAAAAATTTTATACTAAATTTTTTAAAAGAGCATAAAGATTATTTAAAAGTTAAATTTAATGTAGATAAGATTGGTTTATTTGGTAGTTTTGCTAGAGATGAAGAAACAAAAAATAGTGATATAGATATACTTGTAGATATGCCATCCTCTTTTGAAAACTATTTTGATTTAAAATACTTTTTAGAGGAAAACTTTCATAGAGAAGTAGATTTGGGTAAAGAGAATCAGCTTAGAAAATTGATTAAAAAACAAGTTTCTCAAGAGATCATTTATGTCTAAAAGAGATAGTTCATTATATATAATAGATATATTTATAGCTATAAATAAGATATCAAGATATATCAAAAAATTTAATTCAGCTGATGAGTTGTTATGGAGTGAATTGGAGTGGGATGCCACAATGAGAGAACTTGAAATAATTGGTGAAGCTACAAATAATTTAATAAAATTAGAAACATTAGATAATAAGAAATTTCGTAAAATAGTAGATTTTAGAAACCTAATTATTCATGGATATTTTGGTATAGATGAGAATGAAGTTTGGTATGTTGTAAACAATAAACTTCACTCTTTTATAAAAGAGTTGGAAAGGATAGTTGTTGATAATAATATCTCTCTAAATGATGCTATTGAGTGTGCTAAAGAGGAAAATTATAAAAATAAAAATGTTATCTTATATCTAAATAGTTTAAATAATTAAAAAAGATTTTATATGTCAAGAATTACAGAAGATCAGCTGATTTTACCATCTCTATATCTTATGGAAAACTCCCCAAACAAAACTATCTCCATCACTGAACTTAAAAACAATCTCATAGCTATCTTTAAACCAACAGGGGAAGATGCTGAGTTGGCAAAAGGTAGAAAAGATAGTTTTTTCACACAAAAAGTTAGGAATCTAAAATCTCATAACACTTTTGAAAATTTAGGCTTAGCTATCTACCAACCTAAACAATTGGGGCAAAGAAGTGGTAGTTTTAAAATCACAAAGTATGGTAAAAAGTATCTTGATGAGAACATAGCTATTGTAAATTATCTTTTAACTAATGATTTAGATTCAAATGAACTAAAAGAGGCATTTGGAAAAGCACATCTAAACCGTAATAAACCTCAAGAGATAGAGAGCTTTGATGAGAATCTAATGATATATGAGGGAACACAAGAACTAGTTAATTCAAAAAAGTATAAACGATCAAAAGAGTTAAGAGATAGAGCGATAAAACATTTTACAGATGAAGATGGAAAGATAAAGTGTAGAGGATGTGGTTTTGATTTTGAAGAGGTTTATGGTGAAAGGGGAAAAGGATATATAGAGATTCACCACCAAAAACCAGTTTTTCAGTTTGATGGTGATGATATGAAACAAACTATAAATGAAGCTTTAAAAAACTTAATTCCATTATGTGCTAATTGCCATAGAATGGTTCATAGAAATAAAGAAGATTTGTTGTCGTTGTATGAGTTGAAGAAATTAATAGATAAAAATTAAAAAAAGGAAAAACAATCATTTAAGATGGTGTAGTGGGAGGGTGCGACAACACCCTACTGAACCACAAAATTAACACGAAGGAGTTTCGATGAAACAAGCAATCGAAATTCTTAAGGTAATTATATCAATTATTTTATTAATTGTAAATATCTTAAGAAGTGAGTGGGAATAATCCCCTCACATACCTTTATGGTAGTCACACCATCTTAAATGATTGTTTTTAAAAGATATTTAAAGGAAAAAAATGAGTAACTTTATAAACAACCTAGCATACGAAGCAAGTGCTGGAAGTGGGAAGACTTTTATGCTTGTTGTTCGTTACCTTTCACTTTTGTTTAAGGGGGCTGAGCCATCTAAGATATTGGCTCTTACTTTTACAAATAAAGCAGCTTATGAGATGCAAG
>CAYLNF010000039.1:0-8886 GCA_964385165.1 uncultured Sulfurimonas sp. | reverse complement strand
CTGACCTTACAAAAGAGATCTCTAAAGCTTATGATGTTCTTTTAGATGGTGGTGTGGCTCTTCGTGGTTCATTCCTAATCGATGCTGATGGTACTATCCGTCACGCTGTTATCAATGACTTACCACTTGGTCGTAACATTGATGAGATGATTCGTATGGTTGATACTATGCTTTTCACTAACGAGTTTGGTGAAGTTTGTCCTGCTGGTTGGGTAAAAGGTGATGATGGTATGAAAGCATCAACTGAAGGTGTTGCTGAGTATTTAGCATCTCACGAAGCTGATTTATAATCATAATTTAACACTTTATCTGTTTAGTATATGAATCTCATATACTAAACAACCCCTCTACCCACTTGCCCCCTTTTTCCACCCTTTATTTTTTATATATCAAATAGATTACAATTTATACTTAAATTAAGTGTTAATTTTGTTTTATTTATATATTATTGTTCAAAAGATTATAAATAAAAGGCTAATTTATGAGTGCGAAAATTTTAATTGTTGATGATAGTTTAACAATGCTTAAAATATTAAAAACATCAGCTAAAATGGTTATTAAAGATGTTGAGATAATTGAAGCTAAAAATGGACAAGAAGCACTAGAGGCACTTGAGAGTAATAGCGATATAAAACTGATTTTACTAGATATAAATATGCCAGTTATGAATGGTAGAGAGTTTTTAGCTATTATGAGAACTAAACCTGAATATGATGATGTTAAGGTGATTATCCAAACAACAGAAACAAGTAAAGAGCATATCAAAAAGATGATGCAGTACAACATTAGTGGATACCTAATGAAACCATACCAAACGAAAATGGCTCAACAGCTTATGATTAAACTAGCACCAGTTATTGGATATGAACTAGTTGAGAAATAGAGATATGGAGCAGGAGACTTTTTTAGAAAAAGGGATGATAATAGTATCTGAAACAGATGCTAAAGGAAATATCATTTATGCCAATAGTGATTTTTGTAAAATATGTGGCTATACAAAAGATGAACTTATTGGTAAAGCTCATAATATAGTTAGACATAAAGATATTCCAAAAAGTGTATTTAAAGATCTTTGGGAAACTATACAAACTGGTAAATCTTGGAATAAAATCATTAAAAATAGAACTAAAGAGAATGGCTTTTATTGGGTAAATGCTACCATATTTAGCTCAAAAGATGTAGGTGGGAATCTCCGCTATATCTCTGTTAGGATTAAACCTACACAAAAAGAGATTGATGATGCTCAAGCTCTATATGAAACATTAGTATAGGATAATATTATGTTCTTTAACAACTCCACTAAAATCAATAAAAATGATGAAGATAATATTATCAACTATATAGATCAAATATCTGATTTTATCAATAGAGATAGAAACAGTATAGAGTTTATGGAATCATCAAATAATCCAAATCTAAAAAATATAGAAGATAGTTTAAATAAACTCGCAGATACTATCATGAAAAAATCTGAAGAGGATTTAGCTGTTCAGGGTGAGATTATGCTACTTTTAGAGAAGATGTCAGATGGTTATATGTCAGATAGAATCTATAATCAAACATCACATATAGAGCTAAACTATACAGCTACTAGCATAAACAATATGATAACAAAGATGGAGAAAAACTTTAAAGCTATCACAACTATTTTAGATGAGTATAGAGCTGGTAACTACCATAGCGTTATAGATAAAAACATATATAGAGGTGGTGAACTGTTTGAGCTTGTAGAGGGGATAAACAATCTACAAGAGGTTTTAACACATACATTAAACTCTAACCTAAAATATGGACTAGAGTTAGAAAAAGATTCAACAAAACTTCATAATAAACTATCATACCTTAGTGATGCGATTGAGGAGCAGGTGAAGATTTTAGATTCGACTGCTAATGAGGTTGATAAGATAACTCATAAAACGAAGCAAAACACAAATACAACAATGAAGATGCAAACCTCATCTCTTGATGTTAGAAACTCCATAAAAGTTGGAAATAAACTAGCACAAGAGAATGTAGAGGCTATGAGAGAGATAAACAACTCCACAAATGCCATAAATGAAGCTATCGAGATTATAGACCAGATAGCATTTCAAACAAATATCTTGTCGTTAAATGCTGCTGTTGAAGCTGCTACTGCTGGTGAAGCTGGAAAGGGTTTTGCTGTTGTTGCTCAAGAGGTTAGAAACTTAGCTAACAAAAGTGCTGATGCTGCCAAAGAGATAAAACAACTTGTTTCAAAAGCTACTGCTCATGCTACTGTTGGTCTTGATATATCAGATAAGATGATAAATGGCTATAACCAACTTCACGATAACATAGATAACACTATGAAACTGATAGATAATATAACTACAACATCTCAAGAGCAAGTTATTAGCATATCAAACATAAATGAAACATTATCATCATTAGAGGAGAAAACTCAAGAGTATGCTGATTTTGCTAAAGATACAAATGAGATCTCAAAAACAACTGAAGAGATAGCTATCAAGATAGTCTCTGATGTAAAAGCTAAAGAGTTTAAAGGTAAAGATATAGTTTTATTTATGGGGGAGAAAAAATAGATGATTAAAACCCACAAATTAAAAAACCTACCAGCATCACAAAAAGTTCATCATAACAATGGAAAGATATATAGCTACAATGATGGTGTTTTTTACAAAACTATCTTAAATGGCAACGGTATTGAGAGTTTAGATTTTGGTAAAGAGACAGATATATATGATATAAAATCTGATGTTTTAGCTTATGTAGAATCTGATAGTTTAAAAGTTCAGCAGATAAAAAAAGAGACAACTCTTGTTGATCTACCTTTTACATCAAATATCATCTCATTAGCTCTATCTAAATCTGCTATCCATACCATAGCAGGGAACAATGATGGAACTGTTAATATCATACATAATATATCAGCAGAATCTATACTAAAATTCACACTATTTTCAAATGGTGATGGTGTGGAGTTTGTAGAGTTTTTAGAAGAAAACATAATCATAGGTAGTACAAAAAAGCATATAATTGTTGTAGATATTTTAGAAAAAGGTGCTTTAGCAAAAATCTCTACAAAAACTCAAATTTCAGATATTATAACATCAAGAACAGATATAGCATATAGAGATAACAACGATATATACTTAGTAGATATATCTTCACTTCCTGATGTAACTACTACAAAAATAGCATCATTAGATGAGGAGATAGTAGATATATCTTTTGATATTTATGGTGAATCTATCTATGCCTTAACAGATACAAAGCTCTACCATATAGATTTTAACTCAAACATAAATACTATTTTTGATAAATTATCAAACACATCTAGTTTATCTATCATAGATTATAACTCACTAGTGGTTGGTTCAAAAGAGGAATCTACTATCATAAGTGATATGGAGATAAAAACAAGTAGAGTAGATAATCTCGCTATCGACATCACCAATAATGAGATTGAATATGACCCTAATCTCATTAGATTCTTAAGTGTTGATGATAGTGCTACTATTAGGCTAGTGATAAAAAAAGCTATCTTAAATAACTTCACAAATGTTATAGTTGATGAAGCAAACGATGGTGTTGAAGCTATGGCATATCTTAAAAAGTACCCATCTACTGATGTTGTCTTACTTGACTGGAATATGCCAAATATGGATGGTGGTGAAGTTGTTGAGGCTATGTCACAACTAGATGAGCTTAGTGGTGTAAAAATTATCATGGCAACAACTGAGGGTGGAAAAGATAGAGTAAAAGAGATGCTATCTAAGGGGGTAAAAGGTTACCTTGTTAAACCTTTTCGACCAAGTACCGTTATACCTATGATAGAGAAGTTGATTCAACTAATAAAAAAAGAGAGGTTAGAAAATGAGTAATTCTACCTATACTAATGATATTCAAGAGAATATCGACTATATAACCAAAAGTCACCTTCGAAATGTTATGCAACTTGCTATCTTTTATACAGGTAGCAATAAAGTTTATGCTGTAAACATCTCAAAAATACAAAGTTTTTTAATTAAAGATGATATAGATATAGTAAAAACTCCATCTGCCGATAATGTAGTAGTTGGTGTTATAAATCTTCGTGGAGAGATGATCTCTATCATAAACCTTGATGAGTGGATTGGTGAAGATATACAAGATGATCCATATAAGATTGTTATCATTTGTAACTACAACAACAGAAAGATTGGGATTCTTGTTAAAGATATTATCAAGATTGAGGAGAAAAATAGTAGCGATCTAAAACTACCTAGTAGTAATGACCCTAAAATCTCCTATGTTACTGAGACTGAGATAGATAACAACTCCCATCTATGTATCGTTTTTGATGCTGAAAAACTTCTTTATGATATAAATAAAGATGCTAAATCTGAGGGAACAACTATATATGATATAGATTCTTTTGGTAATTTAGAAGATATTGGCTCAAATAAACTTCTACTAGTTGCTGAAGATAGTAGAGTTGTTATTGAAAAACTTGATGAGTTTTTAACAAATATAAAAGTTCGTCACGAAATTTATGAGAATGGTCAACTGCTCATAGATAGGCTTCAAACACTAAATGTTGATGAGATAGGTTTAGTGGTTACAGATATTGAGATGCCTATAAGAAATGGTTATCAAGTTATAAAGTTTATAAAAGATGATCTAAAATATAGCCATCTACCTATAATCTCACTAACAAGTATGACAAATCAGGGTGTGCTAGATAAAGTTCAACAGCTTGGAGCGATAGATTTGGTAAATAAAGCAGATCTAAATAAACTCCACGAATATATCAAAGAATATTTATAAAAAGGATGAGAGTATGATAAGTTTAAGACAACGAAATATAGGTTTAGGGGTTATTATCTTTATAGCATTTGTTATTTTACAAGTTACAGTTGCGTATAGATTAGATGATATAAACAAACATGTTCAAGATAGAGAGAAGATATACTCTCAGATTGTATCTTTACAAGAGCTACAAACTAAGATACTACTTTATAAAAATTCAAATAGAGTAGATGATATAAAACCGATAGTAGCTATTGCTAAAAAGCTTGGTTTAAAAAGTGTAGTAAAACAGATAAATAAATTTAAAAATAATATAGATCCGATAGAGGTAAGTTTAACTATCGATAAGATATATAAAAGTAACGAATCTAAACTAAAATCTTTAAATAAAAAAGTATCATCTCAAGGTCACGCAATAGATATAGATCATGAGAATCTTGTTATGTTCCTGATTATACTTATGGGGAATATTATTATCAATGTTTTACTTTACTATTTTGTTCGTCAAATTATCCAAAACATAGATACACTACAAAACGGATTAAAATCGTTCTTTAACTTCCTAAACCATGAAACGAAAAATGTTAAATCTGTACCAAATAATAATATGACAGAGTTTAACAATATGGCAACAATGGTAAATGACAACATAAGAAAAATCGAAGATGGTCTTAAAAAAGATTTAGCTTGTGTTGCTGAGATCTCTCAACTAACTCAGATGATGGAAAAAGGTGATTTCTCATCAAGAACACTATCTATACCAGATAATATTCAGATAAAAGCTCTACAAAATGATATAAATAAATTTATAGATGGAATCAGTATAACATTCTCATCTATACTATCTACACTATCAGCATACAAAGATAATAACTTTGAGAACCGCTTAGAGAATAATGCCATAGGTGAGTTAAAAGAGCTTATAGAGGGTGTAAATATTTTAGGTGATGTTTTACAAAAAGCTAGAAAAGAGATCATAGAATCTTTAGCTAAAAAAGGTGATGAACTTCAAGATAGTGCTGAGACTCTACACACTCAGATAAATGAGGTAACACTAAGTATGAACACAACAAGTGAGATAACTCAAACTGTAAACAATGATATAAATGAGATGCAATCTACACTTAAAAACACTCTTACTAAATCAAATATGATGAACGATGTAGCTGAAAAAACTACAAAAACAGCTAAAAATGGTGAGTCATTAGCAAACGATACTTTCAACGCAATGGATGCGATCAACCAATCAACTCTATCTATAAATGAAGCGATAGGAATCATAGATACGATAGCATTTCAAACAAACATCTTATCACTAAATGCTGCTGTTGAAGCTGCTACTGCTGGTGAGGCTGGTAAAGGTTTTGCTGTTGTTGCTCAAGAGGTTCGTAACCTTGCTAACAAAAGTGCTGAAGCTGCTAAAGAGATAAAAGGTTTAGTTTCAAAAACACAAGAGAAAGCTACAAAAGGTATCGAGATCTCAAAAGAGATGCAAAAAAACTTTATAGAAGTTTCTGAGCAGATTATGCAAACATCAACTCTGGTTCAAAGTGTAAATCAAGATACTATATCTGAGATGGAGAGAATCGAAAATATCTCTAAAATTATGGATGAACTAAATAGTGATGTTGTAAATAACCTCAACATAATGAGAGATACACATCAAATCTCTACAAAACTTCATGATATATCAAACAGTCTAGTTGATGAAGTTCAAGAGAGTACAAAAGAGTAATAATGGATGATTTAGAAGAGATACAGAGTTACTTTTTAGAAGAGGCTTCAGAACTATTTGAGAGTTCACACAAAATTTTACTAGAAGCTGAACAAGATGGTGAATTAACCTCTGAAAATATTGATGCTCTTTTTCGTAATGTTCATACACTAAAAGGTGGTTCAGGCTCAGTTGAGCTAAACTACTTTGCCAAATATGTTCACTATCTTGAAGATTTTATAGACAACATTAGACAAGGTAAACTAACTCCAACTATGGGTATGGTTGATTTTCTACTTGAGGAGTTAGATATTCTTCAAGAGATGATAGATGAGGAGGCAACATCTAGTTTAGATAAAGATGAGTTTGAAAATAAACTAAATAAACTACTCCAAGATATAGAATCTTATAACAACCAAACAGAAGATAGTGTTGAAGATGATAAACAAGTTATTATGGAAGAAAAGCTCACTAAATATAGTGGTGATTTTATAGATATGTATAACTCTGTGGTAGATGCCCTACACTCTGTTGAGATTAGTCAAGATTTTAACAATGAGTTTGTAGGTAGATTGTTTAGACATCTACACACCCTAAAAGGAAGCTCTAGTTTTATGGGTCTTGAAGCATTTCCAAAGTACCTACACAACATAGAAAATATTCTAGACCAAGCTAGAAATGGAATCGTTTGTTATACAGATGAGTTTAACTATGCTCTCATCAAAACGATGGAGATCTCAGAAGAGATAGCTAATAATGAGTTTAACGATTCACTAGATGAAGATGAGTTTAAAAACCAACTTTTAGATGTTGAGGAGCTTTTTAACTCTATTGTTGAGGAGTGTCCAAAAGAGTATAGAGAGAATCAAGAGTTTCAAGATTTAGATCATATGGAGCCTAAAGATGATGATGGTTTTGAGATTTTTGATATGGATGATAAACCTAAAAAAGATATAGGGTTTGAGATATTTGGTTTAGATGATGAACCAAAAAGTGATGTTGGTTTTGAGATTTTTGATAGTGTGGATAAACCTAAAGAGGATGTTGGTTTTGAGATATTTGGCTTGGAAGATGAACTAAAAACTCCAGAGCCTGAGATTAAAAAACCTGAACCTAAAAAAAATATAGTAAAAAAAACAAACACTAAAAGTATCAAAAAATCAGCAGCTTCTAACTCTATCAGAGTTGGGCTAGATAAGATAGACTTTTTGATGAATAGAGTTGGTGATTTAGTTATAACAAAAAGTATGTTATACAAGTTCTTAGAGGATCTATCTGAAAAATACAACGATCCAGCGATAGTAGATAAACTATCACGATTAGATAGGGAGATAAGAGAGTTACAAGAAGCTGTTATGTCTGTTCGTATGATTCCTATGGAGAGTGTATATGCCAAACTACCTAAAACCATACGAGATTTAGCTAAAAAACTAGATAAAAAAGTAGATTTTATACATCATGGTGATACAGTCGAGATAGATAAGATGATGGTTGAGGGTTTAACAGATCCACTTGTTCATATCATTAGAAACTCACTAGATCATGGTATAGAAAAACCTAGTCAAAGGGTAAAAAATGGCAAAGCTGAGACTGGACTTTTAACAATCACAGCAGCTCAAGAGAGTGGACATATCATCATAAGTATAGAGGATGATGGAGCAGGTATAAACCTAGAAAAAGTTACACAAAAAGCACTTGAGAATAATGCCATAACTGAAAAAGAGGCTGAACATATGAGCGATGAAGATAAAGCTATGCTTATCTTTTCAGCTGGACTCTCAACTGCTGATGCTGTTAGTGATGTTTCAGGTCGTGGTGTTGGTATGGATGTTGTTATGAACAATATCACCTCACTTGGTGGAACTATCTCTATCGAAACAAAACAGGGTAAAGGTTCTAAATTTACTATTTTACTACCATTAACACTTGCTATTTTAGATGGATTAAATGTAAAAATTGGTAAACAAGAGCTGATTATGCCACTAAATATGATTGTAGAATCTCTACAACCAACAGCTAGTATGATTAAAAAAGTAGGTAGTGATGATAAAGATATTTTGATGCTTAGAAATGAGTTTATCCCTATCATTAGATTATATGACTTTTTTAACCTTACACCAGAGTTTACAGATATAACTCAAGGGATGCTCATCATCACAAAAATCACAAATGTAAAAGTTGCTATATTTGTAGATAGCTTTTTAAATCAAGAGCAGATTGTTGTTAAATCATTAGAGAAAAACTACAAAAGAATCAAAGGAATCGGTGCTGCTACTATCCGTGGTGACGGTGGGATTGGACTAATTTTAGATGTTATGAGTATAATTGAAGAGGAAAAGGTTAGATCATGGAACTCTTAGTTTTTAATTTTTTAGATGGTATATATGCTGTTGAGCTAA
>CAYLNF010000038.1:0-8895 GCA_964385165.1 uncultured Sulfurimonas sp. | reverse complement strand
GCATATATGAATAGTTTAGTATCTTTATTTGATCTATTTTTATAGGTATAAGATATTTTGATGTGTTTGAGGTGTAAAAAGTTGGTGTACCTAATCTTAAAGCTGTTTTTATCTTTCTTTGTAAAGTTTTTACATTGATATCACAAAAAAGTTGGTCTAATCTCTTAGAGATAGCATCTTTTTGTTTTATACCTGTATGTAACTCTAACCATCTGTTATAGTAAAAAATCTCTAGCTTATCATCTAAAATAACTATACCATTATCTATACTAGAGATAAGTTTTTTATCTATATCAAGGCTTCTAATATCTTGTTCAATTGTTGTTTGAGCCACTCTATTGATCCATCTTTAGTTAATATAAATATCTCACCATTTATTTTTTGATCTTCAAAATTAAGCTCAGTTTCTATTACAATCACTTGTGAATATTGCTGAAAAGTTTTAATTTTATCTATCTCATTTAGGGGAATTTTGCTAATACTTGGTAAAGCAAAACTAACCTGAGTATCCATCTCCTCAGCTAACCTTGTTGTTAGTGATGATGTTAATATATTTGTCAATTCAAGTATAGCATCATCTATATCTTCATCAGATTCTAACTCTAAATGTTTTGCGAGGTTTAACGCACTATCCTCATCTAAAAAGAAAGCTGTTTCACCACTAAAATCACCTATAAAAGCTTGTGTAGAGAAAAAATAACTAGAGTTCTTTTTATGGTAGAACTCCTCTAGTAACTGTTTAGTTGGCATAATGTTTATCTTAGGGATACTAAGTGTAGCAAAAGCATCTAGCATCTCAGCCACCACTGCTGTCGCATTACCATAAGCTACATTTATTAACTCTTGAAGAACATCTTGCTCATCTTCAGTCAGTACTATTTCTTCCATTTTATAACATCTCTAGTATATCTTTCATCTTATCAACATTGATAGGTTTTTGAACATGAAACTGAGCACCAAGTGAGATAACTCTTGTTTTAGCTCTCTCTTGAACATCTGCTGAAACAACTACAACCTTAGTTTTAGGATTGAACTCCATTATCTTTGGTAAAGCTTCATATCCATCCATAACAGGCATTGTTAAATCTAAAAAAACAATATCTACTTTTTCATTTTTAACAATCTCTATTGCCTCTGCTCCATTAGATGCTTGAAAAATTTCAGAATCATCTCCAACGAAAGATTTTAACGATTTTACTAAACTAAGTCTTGCTAATTTAGAATCATCTGTCACAAGGTATTTCATAATTTGCCTACTTTTTAAATGATATTATAGTCTCATTATACCCAAAATTAGGATGTCTTTTTTGTTTTAAAACAGCTTGAGCGATAGTGTTATTATCAAGGTTAACAATAAGTGGTGCTAAAAAGTTTATCGTTGAATTTTCTAATGGTTTTTGAATCATAACTATATTATAAACATGAACATTAGAATCTTTATCTATATCTAAAAGAACTTTTACATCTGATGGTAAATCAAAAGAGTACTCTCTAAGTTTATATGGATTTACTATTGTAAAAGATATATCTTTATTGTTAGAATCTATCATTGTTGAAAAAAGATCATCAACCTCAATAAGATCTACATGTGTCATATTTTCAAATCCTAAAATATGACCTTTAACTTCATAACTCATTAATACTTCCTTAAAATTAAAATAGACCCTCTCCATATTTAATATTTAAACATTCTATATAACATGAAGAGTTCTTTATACTAGCTATACTGGAGTATCGACCAACCCCAAAACTATATCTATCTTCATCACTAGCAATAGTTATACCATCTTCCATATCTACAAACCCCAATTTGGAATTATCTAATAATTTAGCATCTTCTACACCATTAAACTCAAGCTCAACACTAACCCAATCAAAATCTCTAGCACTATCTTGAGCCGTTAAAGTAACTAAGATAGTTGAAGCATCAACTATCTTAATCTCCCTTATCTCAGAATCTACAAAATGACAAAACCTATCTAAAAACTTTTTTAAATCTTTTAAAGGTTTCATTGAGACTACTGACAACCAACACACTCCATACTTCTATCTTCAACATCATTAGCCATCTCTGGTGATTGTGAACGGAGATAATAAGTTGATTTAAGTCCAAGTTTCCAAGCTAACATATAGATCTCATTTAAGTATCTACCACTAGCTTTATCAAGTGTGATAAAAATATTTAAACTTTGACCTTGATCTATCCATTTTTGACGAATAGCAGCAGCTTTTATAAGAACAGTTTGGTTTAAATCATAAGCTGGTGTATAGTAGCTCCAAGTATCTGGAGATAACTTAGGTACAACCACAGGAATCAATCCACTAAGATTCTCCTCAAACCATTTTCTTTTAAATACTGGCTCTATCGCTTGGGTAGTTCCTGTAAGAATCGAGATTGAACTTGTAGGAGCAATAGCCATTAAGTAACCATTTCTTAAACCTTGCTCTTTTACTTTTGAGCGAAGCGAATCCCAATCGTAAGATGAAGCAAAAAGTCCACCATTCTCAACTAAATTTAATGTTTCAACATTAGCATGGTCTTGAGGCATAATCCCTTTAGACCATTTTGAACCAGCAAACTCAGGGTAAGCACCTTTCTCTTTTGCTAAGTCAGCAGAAGCAGAGATAGCATTGAAACTAACAGCTTCCATAAGTTCATCTATTTTCTTAAAGTGTTCATCACTTCCCCAAAGGATTCCACTCTCAGCTAACATTTGAGATTCACCCATAACACCAAGACCAATAGAGCGACTTCTCATATTTGTTCTTTTTACTTTTTCAACAGGATAAAAGTTTAAGTCAATCACATTATCTAAACAACGGATAGCTGTTGGTACGATTCTATCTATATCTTCAGTTGTACTAACACGAGAAAAGTTTACAGATGCTAAGTTACAAACAGCAGTTTGTCCATCAATTTTCTCTTTCTCTACAACAAAAATTGGCATACCACCAAGAGAATCAAGAGCAGTAACCTTTTTAGCAGGTTTCTCTAAACCACTATCTAGTTTTACCATCTCATTCTCTTCATAACTGATACTATCACCATTTTCAAAAATAAATTTTATTTTGTAATGGTTTGGTTCTGTATTTTGAAAAATCTCTGTACAAAGGTTTGAACTTCTAATAACACCATAATGGTCGTTAGGGTTAGCTCTGTTAGCATTATCTTTAAAACATAAAAAAGGTGAACCAGTCTCAAAGTATGATGTTAGAATCTTTTTCCATAGATCTTTAGCTTTTATAGTCTCTTTTAGTATAGATTCATCATTTTCTAACTCAACATATCTTTTGTTAAAATCATCACCATAAAGTTTTGCTAACTCTTTACAATCGTAAGGATCAAAAAGTGTCCATAAACCGTTCTCTTGAACTCTCTCCATAAAAAGGTCATTTAACCATAAAGCTGGGAAAAGGTCATGAGCTCTTCTTCTCTCCTCACCAGAGTTCTTTTTAAGGTCTAAAAAGTCATTTATATCTATGTGCCAAGGCTCCATATAAACAGCAATAGCACCTTTTCTTGTACCTAACTGGTCAACTGCGATAGCAATATCGTTAGTTATTTTCAGAAATGGTACAGTTCCACCAGCAGCATTTTTATGTCCATCTATAAAACTTCCCATAGAACGAATCTCTGTCCAATCCCAACCGATTCCACCACCAAACTTAGAAAGCATAGCCATCTCAGCATAAGAGTCGAAGATACCCTCTATATTGTCAGGAGTTGAACCTATATAACAAGAGCTTAATTGATGTCTTGTTGTTCTAGCATTAGATAGTGTTGGAGTTGCTAACATAACCTCAAACTTACTTATCATATCGTAAAATTTAATAGCCCACTCTTGACGGTTTTCCTCTCTTTGAGCTAAAAACATAGCTATCGCCATAAACATATGTTGTGGCAATTCTATCGGGTTTGAGTTAGAATCTTTAATTAGGTATCTATCATAAAGTGTTTTAACACCAAGATAGTTAAACTGTAAATCTCTCTCAGGTTTTATATGTTTCTCTAGCTCATCAAGATCATACATCTCTTTTAAACCTAAAAGGATTCGCCCCTCTTTTTCACCTCTAAGAAAATATTTTTTTAAAGAATCGTAACCTGAGAATCCATTTACTTGATGATAAAGATTGTATAAAAATAAACGAGAGGCTACAAAAGTCCAATCAGGTGCGTCTATATCTATCTTATCAACAGCAGTTTTTATAAGTGTTTCTTGGATCTCTTTTGATGTGATTCCATCTCTAAAATGTATGTGAGCATCAACTTCTAATTCACTTTGGGAAACATTGTTTAATCCCACAACAGAATCTGCTGTATATTTTTGGATTTTTGTAATATCTAAAGGTTCTGTTCTACCATTTCTTTTTATAACTGTTATCATTAAGGCATATCCATATTAAAGTATTTTGGGTTCAACTAAAAAGAGATTCTAAGCCAAATAGACTGGCATCCACTTGATTTAGAATCCTAATTAAGTAGTTGTATAAAAGAATCTCACCTCATAAAGAGATGAGATTTATAGTGGTTTATTTAAAAACTCTTTTGAAAATGCTATCAACATTTTTAGTATAATAATCGTAGTTAAAACACTCTCTAATTTGCTCTTCACTTAGTTTACTTCTAAGCTCTTCATCTGCTAAAAGGTGGTTAAGGTATAAAGATTCACCTTTCTCATTTGTAGTTGGGCGACCATTTTGAATCTCTTCCCAAACTTTCATAGCATTTCTTTGAACGATTTTATAAGCATCTTCACGACTTACACCTTGAAGTGGAAGCTCTAAAAGAACTCTTTGAGAGAAAACAAGCCCACCAGTAAGGTTAAGGTTTTTCATCATATTTTCAGGATAAACAGTTAAGTTTGCTATAACATTGTTCATACGGTGAAGCATAAAGTCAGTTGTGATGAAAGCATCTGGTAACCAGAATCTTTCAGTTGATGAGTGACTTATATCTCTTTCATGCCATAGAGCAACATTTTCCATAGCTGGGATAGAGTAAGCTCTAATCATACGAGCAAGACCTGTAATATTTTCAGTAAGAATCGGGTTTCTTTTGTGAGGCATAGCAGATGAACCTTTTTGCCCTTTAGCAAAAAACTCTTCACACTCATAAACCTCTGTTCTTTGCCAGTGACGAACTTGAACAGCAAATTTTTCAATAGATGAAGCCATAAGAGCTAAAGCAGTAGCAAGTCTAGCATATCTATCTCTTTGAATCACTTGGTTTGAAGCTGGAGCTGGTTTTAAACCTAACTCTTCACAAGTGTACTCCTCTAACTCTAACGGTGCGTGAGCAAAGTTACCCATAGCTCCACTAACTTGACCAACACAAATAACATCCATTGTTTGTTCTAAGTTCTCTAAATGACGAGCCATCTCATCATACCAAACAGCTAACACAAGACCAAATGTTATAGGCTCACCATGGATTCCATGACTTCTACCAACCATAAGAGTCATCTTATGTTCCTCAGCTCTTTTTTTGATCGATTCCATAATCATCTTCACATCTTTGATAACTAACTCTAAAGAATCTTTCATCTGAACTGCTACTGCTGTATCGATAGTATCTGAAGATGTCATACCGTAGTGGAACCATCTTGATTCTTCACCAAGAGTTTCCGATACAGAAGTTGTAAAAGCGATAAGGTCATGACGAGTTACTGCTTCAATCTCATCAATTCTTTTGATGTCAAAACCAGCATTTGCTACGATTTTATCAGCATCATCTTGTGGAATTTTCCCTAATTTTGCCCACGCTTTAACAACAGCTTTCTCTACATCTAACCATGCTTGATATTTTGCTTGGTAAGTCCATTTGTCTGCCATCTCTGGTCTTGAATATCTATCGATCATTTGTTGAATCCTTATGATTGTTATCTGAAAATATTATGCTAAGATAGCATAAATAAAAGTCATTTTTTGTAAATGAATTATAGTAAAAAGATGTTGTAAATATCTTTAAAAAAGGGGTAGAATTTTGCCATTTGTAAAGAAAAAAATGTTTGTTGAAAACAAACAAAAAGCTGTTATATTTTTAATTAAACAATTTGGTTATCCACAAAGAGAAGCTCAAAGATTTATCTCAAAAGGGAGAGTTTTAGTTGATGGTGAACCTATGACAAAAACATCTGAGGAGATAGAGGGAGAGATAGAGTTTATATATTTTGAACCTATAACTAAGGGGCTTATTCCTAATCATATAGATGATCAGTTTGTTCTATTTGATAAACCTAGTGGTGTTTTAGTTCATCCCCAAACTAAAAAAACACCCTATTCTCTCATAGATGAACTAAAGTATCAATTTGGAATGGATGCCAACATAGCACATAGAATCGATAAAGAAACAAGTGGTCTTGTTTTATGTTCTAAAAACAAAAAAAGTGAAAGAGATATAAAGATGATGTTTCAAGAGAGAGATATGAAAAAAAAATATCTAGCTCTTGTTCATGGTAAATTTCAAAATTCTATAACTATGGAAGCTCCCCTTTTGCGTTTTAAAGCCCAAAGTGCTTTAGTTAGGATGGTAGTTAAAGTTGATGAATCTGGAAAACCATCAAAAACTACATTTAAACCTTTAAAATATTTTCCACAAAATGATATGACTCTAGTTGAGTGTTCACCACATACTGGTAGGCAACATCAGATTCGTGTTCATTTGTTTCACATGAAACATCCAATAGTTGGAGATCCTATCTATGGACAATCGGAAGAAAATATTGTTAAATATCTTGATAGAGTTATAACACCAAATGAGAGGATAAAAGAGAGTGGTGCTTCAAGACTTCTTCTTCATGCTAATGAGTTAGAGTTTGAACTATATGAAAAAAGATACAATTTCAAAAGCAAAGTTGATTTTATAAAAGAGATAGAAGATAGTATAGAGTTAAGATAATGTTTCATGTGAAACATATAAGCTATTCACATCTTAGAGCAATATGTGAATAGCTGGAAAGTTTATGTGATTAACAAAAAGTGAGAGATTTTTTTATCTAAGAACTCTAATATATATATAAGAAAACTAAGGTATTATTACACCCATAAACGACCTCCCTGGTGTGTTGGTCGTTTTACACTTTTATAGTTTTAGATAAACTCTAAACCCCATTATATCTTTTCATAATTTTTTTAACACGATCTCTAAGTTTTCTAAGAGCATCTGTACTTGTTTTTCCATCAGCTGTTAAATTTTCAAAATCAGCACCAAGTTGCGCTTTTGCCATCCAACCTATTTTGTTATGATATTTAATACCTACAAATTGAACATCACCAAAATGATTTTTACAAAGTTTATATATCTCTTTGATTCTATCTGAATCCATTTTTTCTGCCATAATATATCCTTTTTTAAAATTTTAACAATATTTTATCTCAAAATAATTACAATCACTATAATTTTTAAGATTCTTTAGAATCTTCACTTGTGGCTGCTTTTATAAACCCTATCACCCCAACTAAAAATACAACAACTAAAAATACAACCTCAAATATATCTACACCACTCATTATTCTTCCCCTTCAGTTTTCTCTTTCAACTGCCCACAAGCAGCACTTATATCGATTCCTTTAGAATCACGAATGGTACAGAGTAAACCATGTTTTACTAAATACTCTTGAAAAGCCACCATATCTTTCCTCTGAGGCCTATCATAGTTAGTACCTGGATATGGGTTGAAGTAGATTAGATTTACTTTTGCTTTGATTCCACTAAGAAGTTTTACAAGCTTTTTAGCACTTCCTAAATCATCATTTTTATTTTTAATCACAAGATACTCAAACATAACTCTTTTTCTTGTGTCTATTGGGAATCTTTTTACTGCTTCTATAATTGAGTTGATATTGTGTGCTTTGTTCATCGGAATCAGTTCAGTTCTAAGCTCATCATCAACAGCATGAAGTGAGATAGCTATGTGAACACCTAAATCCATCTCTCCTAGTTTATCTATCTTAGAGCTTAGTCCACTTGTAGAAACAGTTTGTCGTTTCCCACCAATACAAAGCCCCTCATCCTCTTGAAAAATCTCTATCGCTTTTGCTAAGTTATCAAGGTTATCTAACGGCTCACCCATCCCCATATAAACAATGTTTATTTTACGGTTATGTTTATGGTCATTATCTTTTTTTAGAGTTACCACTTGTGCCACTATCTCACCAGCAGTTAAATCTCTAGTAAATCCACCCTTAGCAGTTAAACAAAATGAACAACCAACTTTACACCCTACTTGAGTAGATACACAAATAGTATATTTTGCTTCTTGAAAAATCTCACCATTATCATCAACTTGAGCATCTTTCATCTTGAGCCAAACAGCTTCCATAGTTTTACCATCTTGTATCTGTAAAAGATACTTAATAGTCCCATCACTAGATTCCTCTTTATTCACAATAGTAAGAGGATTCACTACAAACTTTTCAGAGAGTTCAGCTTTTAGCGATTTGGGGATATTTTTCATATCTTCAAAATTATCAGCATACTGATGATAGATCCAACCAAATATCTGCTTTACGCGAAATGATGGTTTTATCATCCCCATTAACTCTTTTTGAGTGTAGTCCATTAGTGATGGTTTCATTTTATTTGTCCTTCTTGGTTATGGGATGTTAACTCTTTGATTCTTCTTTTTACATGCTCAGTCAAAAGTTCTTTAGCTTTGTCATGATTCTTTAAAAAATCGTTATGAGCATCTTCATCTGTAAAGTTTGTTACACAAAAAACTCCACCAGCTGGGATATTAAACTCCTCTGCTACTTTTAAAACTGAAAAAAACTCCATATTTTCAATTCCGATTCCTAACTTTAAAAACTTCTGGGTTAGTTGTTTGTTAGTTGAAATGTAATTAGATGAGTTTATAACTACATCTTTTTTGTTAGTTATGTTTGTTGAAACTACAT
>CAYLNF010000037.1:0-9383 GCA_964385165.1 uncultured Sulfurimonas sp. | reverse complement strand
ACCTTTCATAACTGTTAAAAGTCCCATAAGAGAACCATAAACACGACCTGTTTTACCACGAAGAAGTTCAGGAACATCTGGATTTTTCTTTTGTGGCATAATTGAACTACCAGTTGAATATTCATCACTAAGTTCTACAAAACCAAACTCATAAGATGACCACATAACAAGCTCTTCACTTAAACGAGATATATGCATCATCATAGTTGAGATATTAAAAAGTATCTCTAGTGCGAAATCTCTATCACTTACTGTATCTAAACAGTTTACACTTACAGAATCAAATCCTAAAATCTCTGCTGTCATATCTCTATCTACATTATGTGGTGTTCCAGCTAATGCAGCACAACCAAGTGGAGATACATTGTTTCTTTTTTTAGAATCTTCAAATCTTTGAATATCCCTTTTAAACATAGAGAGGTAAGCACCTAAATGGAAAGCAAAGTTGATTGGTTGAGCATGTTGTAGATGTGTCATACCAGGAATCATAGTCTCAGTATGTTTATCAGCTACTACAATTATCTCCTCCATAAGAAGTTTGATCGCATCTATTATCTCACCATTTTTACGAATCACATAACGGCGAAAATCAACAGCTACTTGATCGTTTCTACTTCTAGCAGTATGAAGCTTTTTACCAGCATCACCGATTATAGCAGTTAACCTTTTTTCGATTCCCATATGTAAATCTTCATCAGATATTTTCCACTCAAACTCACCAGATTCTATCTCTGTTCTAACTTGATTTAATCCATCAGTTATTTGGCGAAGCTCCTCAGTAGTTAAAATACCCTGCTTAGCAAGCATAGCAGCATGAGCTAAAGAACCCTCTATATCTTCACGATATAATTTTCTATCATACATTATTGACGCATTAAACTGATCTAGTAAACTAGAAGCACTCGCACTAAAGCGACCTGACCACATTTTATCCATTACAATCCTTTATAGTAAAATAATACAAAAAATCCATTTAACAAAAGCTTTGCTTTTCATATAAAACAAAAATTCTATTATCTCATCTTCTCATAAAGCTCACATAAAGCATCTACAAATAATTCATTATCATTTGGGCATCTACAAACTCTATAATCTTTAAAACCCAACTCTTCAGCTATCTCTCTATACTCTATCTCAAGTTCAAAATCTGTTTCTGAATTATCTATCGTAAATGCTAATGGAAAGATTATGACACCTTTATTTCTTACTGTTTTAAGCTTATTTTCTAATGATGGTTTTAACCATTCCATAGGTCCAACTTTTGATTGATAAGCTAGATGAACCTCATGAAAATTCATATTTTCATCTTTTAACATCTCTTTTAAAATTTCGGTATGTTTTTCTATATGTTTTTGATAAACATCACCAGCATCTACTATCTTTTGAGGGAGTCCATGAGCTGAGAAAATGATGTCAAAATCTCGATAATCATCATCTTTTACTTTCTCTTTTATCCTCTCAATTATAGCTTTATTGTAAGTTTTATTTTCAAAAAAATGTTTTATTTCAACTAAAACAGCATCACCATCACTTTTATGATAAGCCTCTTCAAAATCCTCTAATGATGATTTTGTAGTTGTTGTAGATTGTTGTGGATAAAGTGGAATCAAATATATTTTTGTTATATCCTCTTTATTTAACTTCTCTATAACCTCATTAGCAAATGGTGGTGTGTACCTCATAGCAAAATCAACTATAACATCTTTTCCAAGTTTAGTTTGTAGTTTTTTTACAAGATTCTTAGTATGCCCAACGATAGGTGATTTACCACCAAGTTCTCTGTAAATTTCTTGTGAAGACTCTGTACGATTAAAAACTATCATACCACCTATAAACTTTCTAAGTAAACCACTTTTCATAGTTAAAATATTTTTATCAGCAAACATATTTTTTAAAAACATCTCAACCTCTTCAAGATTGTTAGGTCCACCCATATTTAGTAGTATTACTGCTTCTTTTGCCATCTAATCCTCTTTAACTCTTAAACTAATCTCATAAACAACTTGTTGTAATGGTAACATCTCTTCATATATTTTATAAAGTGTATCTATAAGTTTATCACCATTTTCTATAAGTTTTGGTTCTAAAATTTTGTAAGTTGCCATACCTTTATATAAACTAAGATCAACACTATCCATCTCTTTAGTAAAACCTTTAGGAAATCTTTTATAACCCTTTTCTATGGTTTTATAACCTTTAGATTCTAAATCTTTTAAAAGTTTATCTAACTCTACTCTTCTGTTATCATCTTTTATATACTCTCTATAAGCATCAAGCATAGGTTTTTCAAACCATCTTACACCAGCTGATACAAAAAGTTCATCAGGTGAAAAGTGTAGATAAAAAGATGAGCTTTGAAGCCGTTTAGCTCTACCTTGCCAAAAAATGATACCGATTCTATGTTTGAGAGGAACTTTTATAGCACCCATTCTTCTAGTATCACGGTAGATTCTAAAAAGAGATTTATTGATTTTTGGTGAAAAATTTATCGTTGGTTCTAAAGCTTGGAGATGTTCTCCAAACTCCTCTACAAAAGCACGAGATGGCTCAAGTATGTAGTTCTCATACTCATCTCTGTGTAGCTCAAACCACTCTTTGTTGTTATTATTACGGATAGATTCTAAAAACGGTAATGTTTTTTTACTAAAACCTTTAAACTCCATCTTGTAACTTTTATGCTAGCTTTCTATTTCTATATGCTAAAACTATCACAATAGCTAAAATAGTATAAGTAACAGGAACAAAATCTGGAATCGGTACTGGATCACCTTTAGCATAAGAGTGTAATCCTGCTAAATAGTAATTTACTCCAAAATATGTCATTAAAACTACTGAATAAGATAACAAAGATATAACAGCGTAATTAAATTCACTATAAATAGACTTGATAAACCTTAGATGAACAACAACAGCATAAACTAAAATAGTTACCAATGCCCATGTCTCTTTTGGATCCCAACCCCAGTATCTACCCCAAGATTCATTAGCCCAAACACCACCTAAAAAATTACCAACAGTTAACATAGCAAGACCAACCATTAAACTCATCTCATTAATAGAGTTTAACTCTTTTATAGATAAAGAGATCTGTTTATCATTCTTTTTAGTTTTAAACATAAATAATAAAACAACAATAAAACCAAGTAAAGAGCCTAAACCTAAGAAACCATAACTAGCTGTAATCATAGAAACATGGATACTCAACCAGTATGAATTAAGTACAGGAACAAGATTTGTAACTTGTGGATTCATCCAATTTAGATGTGCTACAAATAAAATCAATCCAGATAACACACCAGTAGAAGCCATTGTCATAGGTGATTTTTTTGAAAAAATAAAACCAGCCAATACTGTTGCCCAAGCGATATATATCATAGATTCATAACCATCAGACCATGGAGCATGGCCAGATATATACCATCTATTTGCTAACCCAATAGTATGAGCAATAAAAAATATGATTAAAAGAACTAATGTTATTTTTGTATATATCTCTATCTTAAAACTAGGTTTTAAAATTTTAATAAAACTTAGAATCAATAATACAAACCCTACAAATAGATAAAGTGGATATAATCTCTCAAATATTTTAGCTTTGTTATAAAAAACCTCTGCCATAATTCTATTTTCACTCGGGTAAACAGCTGAACCATAAGTTTTTTGATAACCTACTATCTTTGTAAGTGCTTTATCTGCCCTACTCCACTCTCCACTTTTTAAAGCATCATCTATTGAGCTAAAGTATGCCACAGCTATATCTCTTACCCTTGTAGCATTCTCAACATTAAAAGTTTGAAGTGCGTCTATCGTTGCGAACCATTTATTGTTAACATCATTTGGTTTTGGCCAAATTTGAACTAAAGCACCTGTATAAACCATATAACAGATATTTACTCTCTCATCAACTTTTAAAACAGCTTTATCAAACTTATCTCTATGTTTAGCCTCTTTTCTAACAGCATTATCAACTGCCTGTGCTAATTTGTACCCTTTCATATTTACAACATCATCAAAAAACTGAGAAAAAGAAGCATGAACAGCATCATCTTTTATACCTAAAAGTTTGTTGACAGCTTTATCTTTTGTACGAATCATCTTTATATCTCTATATAGATCAGGTTTAATCATCATCCCTAGAATCACCTGATTTGGTGTCAATTTTTTATCACCAACCTCTATACTAGAGCCTCTATATATTTTAGCTAAAATCTCTGTTGATAAAGTATCTAAAGGTTTCATCCTACCACCACTATCTTGAACAATAAGCTCACCAAATTTATCTGCATGAGTTTTATCAAAAGATAGTATAGTTTTGATAGTTGGGTTTAAATCTTGTGCGTAAGTTGGAACAACACTAGATAGTAAACCTAAAGCTACCAAGATTCCTAAAGCTTGTTTATCATGTGCTTTTTTAGCTTTTTTTCTTAACTGCTCAAATCTATTACCACTTGAAAAAAGTGACCAAAACATACCAACTGCTAGTAAAAAATAACCTATATATGATGGAAGTGTTCCAGGGTCGTTGTTTACAGATAGTATCGTACCTTTCTCATCTTGATCAAATGATGATTGAAAAAATCTAAATCCACGATGTTCTAAAATATTGTTCATAAAAATCCTATATGGCATCTTGATATTTTGCTCTTTATCTAATAAAACAACTTCACTAGCATAAGAGGCTGGAGACATAGACCCTGGGTATCTGTCTAGTTGAAAATCTTTAAGATAGATAGCAAAAGGGAGTTGAATCGTTTTTGAACCATAAGATAAAGCTATATCAACACCATCAACTATAGTATGATACTCTTTTGCTAATTCACCAACTTTACCATATATAAGAAGATTTTTGGATATAGAACCAACTTTAATTTCAAAGCGTAAAGCATCATAACTAGGTCTCATAGGTGAAGCATTTGGATTTGAAATCATTTTAGTAATAGCATGAGGAAAAAAGTTGCGTACAACAAAACTAGAACCACTATAAGTAAATAATGTTCTAGTTGTAAAAGGCTCATTTTCATTAACAGCTAAAGTACCTTTAGAACCATCATCCATTTTTAAATACTCTAATGAAATATTATGGTTCATATAAAGATTATTATTTTTTACAAAAACTTTAATAACTTTTTTATTAAAACTTTTACCTGAATTAAAATCTAGTATAAAATTATCTGTTTCATAAAATTCACCATCTTTAAGTGAAACTCTATCACCTTGTCCAGCATTTGTTACCATAAGCTGAATAATAGCCTTACCACTTTTATCTTCAATAACTGTTTGTATAACATCTGGTATATATTCAAGAAGCTTTACTTCTATATCTTTTCCATCTATACTTAATGATGAAGATAAACTATTTTTCAATCTTTTAGATAAATATATAGTTTGAAAATCTTCTATATTTTTACCATTAACTTTAGCATTAACACTAAAGTAAGTATCCATACTTGTCATTGTTGATGATACATCACCCTCTCTGATATGCATACTACCCTCATAACCAATATAACGGGTAACAGTAGCACCTAAGATGATAACTAAAAAAGCGATATGAAATATAAAAATAGGGGCTTTTTTAAATGTGTACATTTTATATTTAAAAATATTTAAAATAAGATTTATTGTCAAGAAAAAGATTAATATTTCAAACCATCTAGCATTGTAAATATCAGCTTTTGCTGTTATTGTACCGTAGTCGTTCTCTATAATTGTAGCGTAACCGATTGAAAATGCGAAAATAAGCATTAAAACTGCCATAGTTTTCATAGAACTAAAAACTGATAAAATTTGTTTCATCATAAACACCCTTTATTAAAAAGGGTATTTTATTCTAAATAAGATAATAGATTCTTACTCTTTAACAATCTTATCTAAAATATCAAATAACTCTTGAGATGCTAACTCTGTATCTTTGAAAAGTTTTATAATTTCAGCAGGATTTTCTTCATCTTTTCCAGTCCTAATCATATTTATAACTTTTAAAACATTGTCATGAACTCTTTTATGAGGTATAGCTAAATCATTATAAGATTTAGATTTAGAAAATTGTACTTTACCCTCTCCAATATACCATTGTCCAAGATTACAAGATGTATGTGTAGTAGTTTCGTTATCAATTTTACCATCGAAGATAGAAGAATATGTATTGTTTTTGTATATCATGTGATCTAATTTTGCCATGTTCGCAAATAATTCATGTCCAATAACTTCATTATCTTTTGTAATTTTACTAGCATTTTCCACTAACTGATAAAGAACCTCTTTAAAATCATCTAATTTCTCTTGAGATGATATAGAGTGTTCCTCTATCCTTTCACTGTTTTCACTCATACTCATTGAGTTTTGCTTCAGTACACTAATGTTAGCTTCAACTTCACTTGTAGCTTTTTGTGTTCTCTCAGCTAGTTTTCTTACCTCATCAGCAACAACAGCAAATCCACGACCATGCTCACCTGCCCTAGCAGCTTCAATAGCAGCATTTAAAGCTAACAAGTTTGTCTGATCAGATATATCTTTAATAAGTGCTATAACATTAAAAATCTCTTCAACATTGGAGTTTAACTGCTCAGTTGAACCACGATTATCACTTATCATCTCTGTAATATTTGAGATAGTTGAGATAATATCATCAGTAGAATCTGTAACTTTTTCTATAACAATCTCTGTATTAGCATTTAGTTTATTGACTTTACCTATGTTTTCAACATTTTCATTCATACTAGCTCTTAGATTGTTAGCATTATTTATAGCACCATCAATCATACCATGAGAAAGGGTTAAAGTTAACTCATTCTTTTTCATACTTCTTTCTATCTCTTTAGCAGTTTCCTCAGCTCTTAACTTCTCAGCTTCAGCTTCTCTTGCTAAAGATTCAACCTTATCTAAAAAGTTATTAAAGCTTCTACTAGCATCACCTAGCTCATCATTTGAGATAATTGGTAATCTTTTTGTTAAATCAGCATCACCTTTGGCTAATTCATAAGCAACTTCATCAAGTTTTTCTATCGGAGCTACAACTGCTTTTTTTATAACTAACATCAAAAAGATAAGCATAAATAGATCAACAAAAGCCATTATATATACTTGTCTAACAAGTGAATCTTCAGACTTTACAACAACATTTTCAACATTAGAGATCTTATTTCCAACAACAGCATAACCAACAACATTACCATCAAAATCTTTTATCTCTTGAGAAACAGTAAAATATTTATCTGTTATATGATGATGTTTTGTATCTGCTATATCTATGTTTTTTATATCATTAAAAAACTCTTTGTTTATAACACGCTCTTTAACAGCTAAAGTATAATTTCCGATTTTTGGCTCTTTTTCCATAAGTGTTGCTATCGATAAATATTGATTTTTCATAACAATAGCTATATCGTAACCATAAACTTTTCTAGCATTTTTAACTATCGAGTTTAAACCTTGAATAAACTCAACAGAACCCAAATATTTACCATTATCTATAATAGGTGATAAACCACGAAGAACCAAACCAGCACGACCAAGTTCAATAGCGACAAGTGGTCTTTTTGTTCTTTTCAGATTAACGATTGTTTTTCTAAAGCCACTTAAATCATCACCAAATTTTGTTGGTTTCCATGCTCTTAAAAAACTATGTAAATTAGCATCATGTATATGAACTTTTATATTTTTATAGTTTGTGTTTTCTTTAAATTCATTAGATATAGATTTTAAACCTGAGATAGCTATTTTTCTATTATTTTCTTTTAAAGCACGAACAACACTATAATTTTTAGATAAATTTATAGCATTTGTTAAGCCAATAGCTTGTTTCGACTTCATCAATTCACTATAAACAGAATGGAGGTTTTTTGATTGTGTCTTATAAACATCATCTTTCATCTCTTTAACAGAAAATAGATAGTTGACTAAAATAATAGCAAACCCAACTAAAATAGACACGATCAAAGGTATATGTATTTTTTTACTTATCGATAGATTAGACAAGATACCACCCCCCCCCCTTTTTTTTTATTTAATTAAACTAAGCACAATTATAACTTTTAAAACTTAAAATTTATTATTTAATACTAAAAACCACTAGAAAATCACCATTATCTAACTCTTCTGATTTTATATTATATTTTGATGATATTTTTTGATAAAGTGGAAATGGTTCATGAAAAAACTTACCTACAAGTCTATCATTTTCATCTTTTAACATCAACAAACCACTCATACTGTTTACCATAGGCTCAGGTGGTGTACACTCAGTAGCATCAAACTCATAATAAGTTAATCCATCTTCAGTATATTTATAAAAATCTAATGTTGCATTTGGCACTTCAACTAACTCTTTTTTCATCTAACTATCCTTTTACTAACTTAATCTCAAACCCTTTTTTCTCACCATCTAAAAGGGTTACACTACCATTGTGTGACTGTGCTATTTGACGAGAAAGCACTAAACCTAAACCATTACCTTTAACTTTTGTACTAGAAAATGCTTCAAAAAGCTCTTTTTTATTTTCTATATCTACACCCGAATCAAAAATTAAAAATCTATGATAATTATCATCAGGTTTATAAACAATCTCTATAACACCCTCATCTTCATCATCTAATTCTATCGCATCTATCGCATTTACTATAAAATTTGAAAACAACATCTCAAGTAGATCTTTATCACCATTTATACTAAAATCATCTTTAGGAAAAATAAATGTAATATCTTTTGAATAAGCATAATACCCTATCGCCATATCGATAGATTCCTTTAACTCACTCCACAAAAACTCTTTTTTATTTGCCTCAACACCTTTTGAGAACATTAAAGTAGCTTTTATGATTCTATCTATCCTATAAACAGACTTTTGAATCTCCTCTACAATAGCTATATTTTCACTCTTCACCCGTTTTTTTAAAGTGGAACTCAAAAGTGAAATAGAACCAATAGGGTTTCGTATCTCATGTGAAAGGTGAGCAGCCATCTGCCCCATAGTAGCAAGATTCTCTTTGCGTTTTTGCTCTGTTATATCAGTAGCACTCAACATAAACTTATCTTTATATGATGAACTCTTTATAAGATATGAACGGGAGTTATATTTCACTTCATAGTCATCATTTTTTAGTTCAAGCAACTCCAAAAGCTCCTCTAACCCACTAGCATGAGAGTTTTGTAGAAAGATAGAACCATCATCATTCAAAACCCAAATAGGGTTAGGTAAAAACTCAACAACTTTCTCAACTGTATCTTGAAGATGAGCATAAGATGTTTTGAGTTCATTAAAATCGTTCTCAACCTTATAGGTCTGCTCTATTAAAAGATTTAACTCCTCTGGTGTTACTGTTGCCATATTTA
Organism: uncultured Sulfurimonas sp.; assembly: GCA_964385165.1. Lineage (GTDB taxonomy): Bacteria > Campylobacterota > Campylobacteria > Campylobacterales > Sulfurimonadaceae > Sulfurimonas. The sequence goes on along the minus strand of CAYLNF010000037.1, from coordinate 52 downwards.
ACTACTAAACCCAACTAAAATCTTATATAAAGAGTGAGCATCATCACTTCCA
>CAYLNF010000036.1:0-10703 GCA_964385165.1 uncultured Sulfurimonas sp. | reverse complement strand
GATGTCTATTTCTTAATTTCCTTGCTTTTTAAGTTATCTCTTATAAAAAGGCTTATTGTTTTTAAAATCTCTTCTGCTTGTTTATTTGATTTGACATTATCAAATATTTCTACATTTTTTTCTTTTGCGTATAGTTTAGCATTTTCTGTAATTGAACCACTATTCATAAAAACTGCTTTATTAGGTTCAATAAGATTACCATTACTATCCATAGCTCCATTGTCTAATGCTTTAGACATTTTATTGATTTTATTTTTAAAGTCATTATCATTTGATATGCCAGAAAAAACCTCTTTATTTTCTAGCCATACATGTTTTCCACTTGAGTTATCTTTAAGAAGTAAATCAATATCTGTTTCACGATTATTAACATATTTTCCGAATGCTTCTACACTATATCCTGCCCTCTCTGCACGAATTCCTCTAACTATCTCTCCAAAGTGACCCCTAGATTTATTGTCATTTAATGATAAGGTAAGATTTCTTGTTTCAATGTAACCATCTACATTTTTAAATGACTTATCGGCTTGATTAATTATATTTAAACGGGAAGGATTGTTTTTATATAAGTTAGCATCATGCTTTTCTGTTCCAAAATGCTTCTCAAGTTCTTGAAGTTTATTATCCATATTTCCAGTAATCTTTTCATAATTTGAAATCTCTTTGTTTGAAGCAGTTAGTTTATTACCCATTTTAGTTAACTTTATTTCTTTGATTTTAGAATAGTCATTACTTTGATATTTTGTACCTTCCTCAAAAACTTTACTCATAATTGTTTCAATCATTATTTAGTTCTCCTAACAATATATTTATATTTTTTTCTCGCTTTCCATATCTCATTGCTAATAAAGCATAACTTAGCTCATAACTCTGTTTAGCAAAAATCTTTTGAGTAATATCTTTGATTGCTAATGACAGGTCTTCTTTATTTTCTGATGCATTAAATAGTAGAGTATTCATCTCTTCTTTTGTGGTACTATTATGATTAAATTGTTCACTTATAATTAATGAAAAATCAACTGCATCATCTGAATAAAATTCCATGGAAGCATAAATATTTTTAATTCTATTATGAAGTAAACTTTTTTGAAATCGAATAATTTTCTTTTCTATATCTGATTTATTATTTAAAGCCATGAATATGTCTATAACTGCTTCATACATTTTTCTAAAATAATAAGGCTTCTTATAGATTGATGAACTATTTAATAATTCAAATTTTAAAAATATTGCTATTGCATAATAAATATTTTTACTTTTTTCTTCTGAAAACTCATTAAGAGAAGATATGAATCTCTGCCAATAATGAACAGTCTTTTTTTCTTCTCCCAATAATGCTTGAGTAATAACTTGCAATATTAAATTTTGATTTTTTGAACTTATAATAAATTCTCTATTTTCATTTAAATTTTTTGTACCATTTTCATCAAAAAATTTACTTTCAAATGGAAATTCATATTTATAATACTCATTAGTTTTTAAGAATTCTTTTTGAAATTCTTGAACAGAAATATCTCTATTAATATCTGTTTCTAATAAGTCGATTTTTACTAAAAAAGCTTGATGTACCTCTTTGCTATGTACAACAGCTTCTCCAGTTCCTAACTCTGCAATATCTAATATCTGGTTCTCATTAAGATTTATAGACTCTCCAACAACTGTACGATCATCTTTTGCCATTGTTCTGTGAAGTATCTTTACATTGGTGTTTTTAATAACATCGCTATGAAGCTTATTTGCAACCTGATCAGCTATTATAATTCCCTCTCCAAAAGATCGAACCTCTGCTAACATATTAGTAAATATTTCAACAGCAGATGCTTTGGAATTTACACTTTCCATATTCTGATCTAAGGATATATTTGGTAATAAACGGTGTGCCTCTTCAATTACAACTAGATGTTTTAAGCTAGATGATTCACCTTTTAATTCTCGGTATCTGTATAAAGCATTTAGTATTAAACCCATTATAAAAGATTTTTCTTCACTATTTACAATAGATGATAGTTCGATAACAGTTGGCTTTTCGAAAAGATGTTCATTAGAAATAGCATGCTGTGAATTAAAAATAAACCCTTTTGCCCCTATAGTCAAATTTTTAATCCTTGTAATAAGTGCTGCTTTTATATTGTTTTGTAATTCATCATGGTAACCTGCATTATCTACTATATTTTCTATAGATTTTAATAAATCCTTCATACTAGGAAATAGCATTCTATTAAATTCATCAGATAAATTCTCATTTATATTATAAGCAAGGTGTTCTAATGTTTGTAGATTCCAACCTTTATCTTCATAAATTTTTTGTATAGCTTCTTCTAGTATATAAGGCATAGGTCCATACATGGGGAAAGCTGCACTAAATGCAGACTTAATAGAATCTATATGGTTTAAAACATTGTATTTAGCATCTTTTTTATAATCAAAAATAAAAGGGTTGAATTTAAAAATATCATTAGCATGACCTAATTGAAAAATTTGAAGTTCTGGTATATTTCGTTTTAAAAATTTATATTCTGATTTTGCAGGTTCAATAACTAAAAAAGGAATTTTTTGTTTTTGCCATGTTTTCATTAAGATAGATTTTATTGTATTAGATTTACCACTTCCTGTAATACCTGAAACAAAAAGGTGAGAGTTTAAAGCTTCAGTTGAAAGTAAAAATCTTTGATGCGTAGGCTTTTTCTTGTTTAATACAGCCCCTATGTCAATAGCCTTATCATTATCTACATTTTTTGATTGAGTTAATCCAAAACTAGAAATTTTAGAAACACCTATACCATCAACATCATTATTTGGTAATGCTGCTAGTATAGAAAGTTCTTCAGTATTGATAGCTGATGAGAAACCTGTAAAAGATGAATGAATTGGATGCTTAACATTTTTATCAAAATAAAGCATTGGAAATTTTGATATATTAATATTTGAATTATTTTTTAAATAGGTACTAAATCGAATAGTTTCATAGTATGATGTATCTCCACTATATACACTTTTTAGAGTATGCTCAAGTTCCGATAAAATAGTTTCATCTTCTGCTTGAATATATAAAGATGAATTCCACATGCCATGATTTAAACCTTTTTGAAACCTTTCTATATAAGTATCTATAAGATTTTCACAATATTCTGCTGATTTATTTATCTCATCAAAAGTGATTCCTATTGTATCTGTTTTAGTTGTATTTTGATTTTTACTTTCACTTTCATTAATGGAGTTTGTTCGAGAAGTATTTGTTGTATAACTATTAGAATAATTTTCATTTTCTGTTTTAGAGAAAAAATTACCACCTACCATACCTCCAATAGCAGCACCTCCAGCAGCACCTGCTGGTCCAGCAACTAAAAATCCAATACCTGCACTCATTGCTGTAACTAATGTCGTTCCAATCTTACTCTCATTAGTTTTATCGCTTGCCCCATAAGAATTAGAATTTGTTTCACTACTTCCAGTAGTATTACTAAAGCTAGAACCTTTTGTCAGAGTGATACCTTGTGAGTTTGCATTACTTTGTTGTTCATTTTTACTTTGCTTTACAAACCTATGTAATTCACTTCCGAGAGTTTGATAATTTGAGATAATATTTTGAATAGTATTTAAATCATAACTCTCTGCAACAAGAGTAATATGAAATTTTTTCCCTTGCATTGGGAATAAAATCTTTTCTAATGATTGTTTATACTCTTTATTAGAATCTCTTTTTAAAGCTGGAATACCAAGCATCGCTTTAGAGTATTTCATATTTTTAGAAAAATTAGATTCATTTTCTTTGTCTGCAAGAACACTAGAACCAGAATATATTCCATTAAAAGTATCTTTTAAAAAGTTCTTATCCTGTTTTTTTGTTCCTAAATAAAGATTAATTCCATTTTTTGAACCCTCAATCATATAAATAAATTTTTGTGATTTTGAAGATACTGAACTAAGTAGCTGTTGAAAATCTACAAGATTTAAATCTGTATCAGATCTATTTCTATCATAAGAGATATGAGAAATTTTTACAAAACTAATATCTTCATTAGTTTCTATATCAATTTTTTGTTTTTTAATATCATAATATTCATAACCTCTTCGCTCTAAAAAATTTTGAATTGTTTTATCAAGTTGTATTTCGGCAACTTTTACATTGTTATTGTATGTATCTAATTCTTGTTTCATTTTATACCTTCTAATTCAATATTTATATTTTTCCATAATTATACGAACAATGAGTTCGCTTAGTATTTATTATTAGTTAGCTTCTTTCTAATTTTTTACAAAATTAAATAAATATATATATGTTGTATAGTGCGAGACACATATAGTTTGGATATTATTCCAAAAAATATTTACTTAATTCAAAAAATATCCCCTCCCATCTATAAATTAGTAATTCTCATATATAATGTTACTTTGTTACACACAATTTAAATTTATGTAACTACTCACCCCGATTCTTCAAATAAAATCCAACTAACAAATCATTAAAATAACTTTTAAATATTTCTCATTTATAAGCCTATTTATAGGGAATTTTAGCTAAAATAACACATATAAAAAGTAGGATATATTTCTTGAAAAAAGCTAAAGTGAAACTAGAATTTTCTTTAAAAACAAATGAAGAAGTTGATTTACTTACTCATGAAGAGTTACTAAAGTATATAAAAAATCTACATGATAATATTATTCAAGACCTCGGTGCGGTTTATCCGTGAAAACCAAAGAAAGATTCAACAAACTCAAGTATCTCTCCATCAAGTGAAATTGTTCCACCTAAAAAGAATCAAAGCTTGAGACCAAAGAGTGATAAAAATAATGGTGGACAAACTGGTCATATTGGTAAAACATTAGAACAATCAGATACTCCTGATGAAGTGATAATTATTGATTACGGTATCAATAGCTGTAAACAATGTGGATTTGATTTATCAAGTGTAATAGCTAAACTCAAAGAGCGAAGACAGGTATTAGATTTAGACTTACAAGATACTAACACTAAAATTACAGAGTATCAAAGTTATTCAAAAATATGTCCTAAATGTGGAATTGATAATCACGATAATTCATACCCTAACTTAGTAGCTCCACATATTAGCTATGGTAAAAATATAATGGCGATAGTAAGCTATCTTAGTGTGGTTCATTATCTCTCATACAACCGTATAGTCTCAGCCTTAGCAACACTCTATAAGATCAATATATCAGAAGGTACCGTTGATAGACTTCTCAAAAGAGCTAGTAAACTATCTCAAAATGAGATTCAAAAGATAGCTTCAGAGCTAGAATTAAGTAATATAGTTGGAATTGATGAGACAGGTGCCAAAGTCAATGGTGCTAGGAACTGGCACTGGGTTTTTCAGAATGATACTTGTACTTATATCGTAGCAGATGAATCAAGAGGGACTAAAGTTATAACTGAAAACTTTACAGATGGGTTCGTAAATGCAATTGTTGTTCATGATAACTTTTCATCGTATAGTTCACTTATAGCAGAAGGTGAACAATTATGTTTGGCACATAAGCTTAGAGATTTACAGTACGCTATTGATTGTGATGCTACACAAGTTATGAAGGACATGCAACTACTACTTAGAGAAGCAATGCTAGATCATAAAGAAGATTTAATTCAAACTCAAAGAGAGATTTTGAAAAAGGAGTATTTGCTAATATTTGATATGCTTTTAGAAGTAGAAGCTGTACCAAAAAGTGAAACTCAAAAACAACTTAATTCATTTAGAAAAGCAAGAGATAAGATATTTACATTTTTACTTTATGCTAATGTTCCTCCAGATAATAATGGAAGTGAGAGAGCAATTAGAAATATAAAGGTGAAGCTCAAAGTATCAGGACAATTCAAATCACTTCAAGGTGCGAAAGATTATGCTAGTTTACGATCCGTCGTTGATACTGCACGAAAAAGAGGTATGAATGAGTTTGAAACTATTAGGGATGTTGTTAGTGGGCATAGTATTTTTTAGGATACTTTAGCACTAAGATTTTCTTTAAAAAGAGGCTGAGTAGTTACAAAATTTTAAAACTATAATAAAAGAAAATTTCCCAGAAGAGTTTACTAAAGAAAAAAAACTTACTAATGACTTATATTTAAAATTATTTAATAAATGTGGTTATATTTGGGGTGATGATAAACTTTCTAAACTTAAAGAAACACTTGAAAATAAATATGTGATAAAGCCATACGACATAGAAGAAGGTGAAGAAGCAGGTCTATTTATTATTGTTCGTGATAAGAATGATAATGAGATTTATTGCCGTAATTATTAGTATTTAAATGATGAGTATCAAGAATTTTTCTTTTCTTGATACTCATATCTGAACATTTGCTTTAGGGTAAATCCGATGAAACTTTAAAAATATTCAGGGTGGTTCAAATAATGGTGAAAATATTGTTGTTTATGATAAAGACAAAAAAGTAATTTTTTCTAAATAATAAATTTCATACCTCTATTTAGAGGTATGAAAAAATATCTTGTTGAATGGGTGATTTTAAAGGTATTAATTTACAAATATATTATAAAAAGAGAAAATTATGAAATCATATAAAAATATAAAAAGAGATGATGTAGCAATCATAAAAGTCAGATTTTTAGAGATAAAAAAAGACGATTCTATGGTAGTAAAAGTCGATAATGAACATAAAGATGGGTATTATGAGTATTTGCTACCAGAAGATATATTATCAACGATTTTAAGTTCTAAAAATCCTAAAGATGAGATGTTTGAGTATCTTGTCTCATCTACAACTCTAAACAGAAGCTTTTTAGAGTTTATGCAACTAGAGATGCAGATGAATTCATCTCTATTACTCTCTGTACTTATAGATGGAGATAGAGAGATAGAATACTCTTATATGCAAACAGAGTATATTGATGAAGGGCATATTTTAGAAGATGCTGAGGCAAGTTATCAAGATGAGTGGCAGATGAGTGACTTTGATTTTTACCCTTATGGTTTGGTATAATAAGATTTTATTTAAAAGGAAATATTAAGATGCAAAATGAACTATATAAACATGGAAAAATAGAGTGTTCAATCTGCTGTGATGCTGATGAGTGTAAACTAGAAGATGGATGGGAAATATATAATAACCCATGTTATTGGGGAAGTTCTTCCCCTAAAGTTTTAGTACTAGGTTACTCTAAGGGTGCTACTCAAATGAATAGTAATTATGATAGCCAAGATGAATTTAATAAAATAGCCTTTAAAGGTATGAGACCAAGGCTAAAACAAGTGTTAGTTAAACTAAATTTGATTGATGAAAGTGTAGATATAGACAAACTTTTTTCAAAAGATGAAGAAAGATTTGGTTTTGCTTCTCTTGTGCGATGTGGGGTTAGTCTTGATGGAAAAACTAGTGGTTCACTAATAAATAAATCATTTAAAGAAGATACACAAATTAAAGATATTATAGATAAATGTACAACAAAATTTTTAAAAGAAAATATGCCAGATTCTGTAGAAGAAGTTGTATTGCTAGGTAGCTTAAAAGACTACAAGAAGAAACTAACAAAACATTTTGAAATAATATATGCTGATGAGATATTTGAAAAAATAGATGATAGTAGTTTTAAAGCAAATAACATTATATGGAGATTTGTAGCACACCCATCACCTGCAAATGGACACTTTGATGACTGGATGAACAGATAGGATTTAGTATCCTTTTTGGTGGGCTTGAAGGTTTAAAAAAAGTTCTATTGTAATGTCGAATCATTGGATAATCTCATCCAATGATTTTCTATATTTGTTTTAAATAATTAATATCGATAAAGCTATCTATATTAATCTCCTTAGTTATATCTACTCTGTAACCTAATATAGCACCATATATAGCACAGTTTGTATCTGTATCTCCACCTTTTGAAGTTATATGTTTAAACCCATCTAAAAATCCAAATCCTTGCTTAAATGTTTCTATTACAATATATAAAGAGTGACAAATCCAAGCTGTATGACCGTAGTGGATTTTTTGCAATAATTTTTTATATGTATCTTTTTTTAACACTTCAATTCCATTTACTGCTAAATCAAGTGCTAGCTTATTAGAATGAAATATAGTACTATTTTTATGTGTTATTGATGAATCAATATTCATCATATCAACAGCTTCTTCAAAACTATATCCATCATCTATAAGTTCCAAACCAAATGGAATATTTCTCATTAAAGCACCATTGCCTTGTGAGTTCTTATCTTGTTTATGATACACCAACACATCTTTAGTGTGAATACCTATACCATCAGCATCCCCATCCTCTTTTGCCCAAATACTATATGAATTTTGAAGCATCATAATATCTAATTTTTTATATTTATTATAGTGTTTAAAAAGTATCATAGCCATTTTAGTATCATCTGTAATATTTTGATATATAGGTTTATCTGGTAAAGATTTTATATCAAATTTTGCACCCATTAAACCTTCTGATTCATAATGACTACCATAGCTATCTCCACAAGCTAAAGCTATGAGTGAGTTATTTATTTTTAGTTTCATAATATAAATCTACTCTTTAATATTGAATAGTAAATCTTTTGTTTCGCACTTCTCTAAGATAATATTCTCAAACTCTTCTATCGATTCTTTTAGCTTACTATAAGATACTTTCATAGCTTCTATAAAATTTTGTTTTTTAGTTTCATCACTTATATCTAAACTCTCTTTTAAAAAAAGTTCATCAAAATTTCTAAATGCTTTAGCTTCATTATCTTCATCTTTAAATATAAACTTATAATTAGTTAATTTTAACTCATCATCTATATTTATAATTCCAAAATGTTCATCTACCTTGCAATTTAGTGATTTACTAATGAAATTTCTTGCTAAGATTCCATCTCTCTCATGCCCATTATCTAACACTGAAAGTTTACAAAAAAGCTCATGTTTTAGATTATCGTATTTTTCTAACTCTTTGTTATTAAAATAGAGCCATTTTTTTGTAGGTGTGTCAAAAGAGGTTGTTGGATTACTATTGTCTATATCTCTTGATATGTAACTTATCACTAAAGCTATTTGAGTATGTATTTTATATAATTGACGATATATATCATAGATTTTTATGCAACTATTTTCATTTATTCTATTGTTTTTTATTTGATTTATAGTGAACTTTATTATTTCAAGAATATCAGCAAAGAACAATACGATACCATCAGATTTCAACTGTTCTATTGTCGCTCTCGCACGATTATAACTAATCATTAGCTTTCTTTGCAGATGTGATATGCTAGTGTTATGAGTTTTTAAAATTATCTCTTTTGCTGGGTAGTATAATTCATCTTCATCCATTGTCTTTATCCTTTTAATATCTGTAAATTTCAAGAATTATATAGTCCCAATATGACAATATCATCTCTTGATTATAAGTATTTTATCCAAATTTAAACAAATAAAAGATAATTAGAAATCCGTAGAAATAGTTATGAAAATTACTAAAGCTTTAAAAAGTAAATCATAAATTATTTATCCATCTAAAAGCTTAGGTAACTCCACAATTTCATCAATCCTATAACTAGCCTTACTCAAATCATGTGTCAAAGTAAACTCATTTTTAACCACAACACACTCAATCTTAGCATTAACAGCAGATGTGAGACCTCTTTGAGAATCTTCAATAACTAAACACTCATCTTTTGTAGCATTAAATCTTTTCATCCCTGCTAGGTATGGGTCAGGGTGGGGTTTTGAGCGAGGATACTCCTCTACACATAGAGTAAAATCCATATATTTTATAATCTCTCTTTTATTATGGATAAGATCAAAATCAACTCTTCTTGATGTGGTGATGATTCCCATCTGATATTCATCTTTTAGATTCTCTAAAGTCTCCAATACACCATCAATCTCAATATGCTCAGAATCTATAAACTCTCTATAATAAACATCTCTTTGTTTTCGTTGCTTATCTATGATTCTTTTAGAGATTCCCTGTTTTTGAGCAACCTCCCAAGCAGTTCCACCTCTAGCCATAATCTCAATATAAACATCAAAACTTAGCTCAATATCTATCTGAGATAATGCTTTTACATTAGCCTCATAGTACCATCTTTCGGTTTCAACTAAAACTCCATCGTTATCAAATAGTAGATATTTTTTTTTCATATTAATTACCCTTTATCTTCTAACTTTTGTGTGTAGCTTTTGAAGAATCATTTCAGTACTAAATCTATATTTTCTCTCCTAATTCTATAAATAATATCTCTACTCAAATTGTAATCTTTTGCTATATGAGATATCTTGTAACCAGCCCTTATTTTTTCTAATATCTCACACTCTTGCATATAGTTTGTTTTTTTCTGACCACAACTTTGACAACTTTTTGTGTTACCAGCAATTAAGTTAGAATAAGTCACATAAAATAATTTTGCCATTTTGCCATTTTGCCATTTTATCCCTAACCAATTTATCTTCTTGTCAAAGAACCTCTCTATCGTTTTATAACTATACTTGTCACTCCATCTGGAGATTCCTAGCATCGTCACTCTTCCTTTCATACTCATTATCGCTATTATGATTATCTCTAATTGTTGTAGAGTTCTTTTATCTATTATTTCACTTAGTTTGGTTATTATCTGATTATGTAATTTTTTTTCATGCTAGAAAGATATTACTATAACTTTGCTTTAGCTAATTTTTTTGGCTAAGGTATTGATAATAAATAAATATTTCTGCTAAAATACTTTTATGAAACATATACTATTTTACA
>CAYLNF010000035.1:0-10995 GCA_964385165.1 uncultured Sulfurimonas sp. | reverse complement strand
AGATATGGAAAAAATTGAACCAATGACACTTTTTGGCTATGAAAAGCTACAAGCAGAAGTAAAAGATCTTAAACAGGTAAAAAGACCACAAACGATAAAAGATATAGAAGAGGCACTAGAACATGGTGATCTAAAAGAGAATGCTGAGTATCACGCAGCAAAAGAGCAACAAAGAATCATCGATGGTCGTTTAGCTGAATTAGCAGAGCTTATCGGTTCTGCTAAGATTGTAGATCCAACCGAGTTAGCTCATTCAAAGATTAGCTTTGGTTCAACTGTTGTTATGACAAATATGGATACTGATGAGGAGGTTACTTACACTATTGTTGGTGGATGTGAATCGAATCCAGATATAGGTCTTATCTCTTTTAATTCGCCATTAGCTAAACAGCTTCTTGGAAAAGAGGAGGGTGATGAGGTTAAAGTTCGTCTTCCTGGTGGAGTTAAAGAGTTTGAGATAGATGAGGTTGGTTATAAGGAGATTGTTTTTGAGTGTAAATAGTTCAAAGATAAATGTTGGTATAGTTGGAGCTACTGGTTATACTGGGTTAGAGCTTGTAAAGATTCTTATGTGTCATCCATCTTTTCATCTAAACTACATAGCAAACTCTGAGGGTGGATTAAATATAAATGATCTTCATCCCTCTTTAAATGGTGTTTGTGAACAAGAGGTTAGAAAAGCTGATGTTAACGATATAGCACTTCATTGTGAACTTGTATTTTTAGCACTTCCACATAAAACAGCTATGGCATTTGTAAAACCTTTAATGGCTAAGGGTGTTAAGGTTGTTGATCTATCAGCTGATTATAGGTTGCCTAAAGATATTTATGAAGAGTTTTATACTGAGCATACTGATATTGAGAATCTAAATCATGTTGTTTATGGTCTTCCTGAGATGTTTAAAGAGGAGCTTAAATCTGCTAAACTTGTAGCAAATCCAGGGTGTTTTCCAACTTCTGCTATTTTAGCTCTTTTACCTTTTATGGAAAAAAGAGTAGATGGAACACCTATAATTATAGATGCTAAAACAGGTGTTAGTGGTGCTGGTAAGAAACTTAGTGAGGTTACACATTTTGTAAATGTAAATGATAACCTTTTTGCTTATAACCCTTTAACACATCGTCACGCTCCAGAGATTGCTCAAAAAATTGGTGTTGATTTTGATGAGGTAAATTTTGTTCCACATCTTATCCCTTTAACAAGAGGGATGATATCTTCTGTATATATTCAAGTTGATGGTGAGATTGATGCTTTTGAGATTTTAAAAGAGTTTTATCAAGATAAACCATTTGTTAGAGTGAGTAAAAAACCAGTAGATATGAAAAATGTAGCTGGTACAAACTTTTGTGATATATATGTAAAGCAAAAAAACAACACACTTTTTATCTCTAGTGCTATCGATAATCTTATGAGAGGTGCTTCATCTCAAGCTGTTGTAAACGCTAACATAATGATGGGGTTAGATGAGAGATCTGGTATCTCAAATATAGCTTATGTTCCATAGTGATATAAAGATAAGGGAGGGAGCATTTATCGTTAGTGATGCTCACTACTCATCTTTAAGACCACAACTTTTAGAGTTTATAAAAGATATAGATTCTAAAAAACTTCAGCCAACTCAACTTATCTTTTTAGGTGATATATTTGATACACTTTTTGGTGGTGTAGATATAACCATACAAAAAAATAAAGAGATGATAGATCTGCTAAACTCCATATCTAAAAATATAGAGTTTATATACCTTGAGGGTAATCACGATTTTAATTTAAAAACTATTTTTCCAGAAGCAAAAATCTTTACTATAAAAAAGCAACCTCTTATCTGTAACTATAATAATAAAAGAGTTATTTTGGCTCATGGTGATTTTGACAACGATTTTGGGTATAAACTATACACAAATTTTGTGAGAAACAGATATATATTATCTTTAATAAATATGTTAGATAATATATATGATAATTTCATTTTTAAAAAGCTAGATAAATACTTAAGTAAAAAAGATGATTGTAGAGAGCTTGATAATTTTAGTGAGTATATCTCAAAAAGATTGGGTTTAAAATTTGAGTGTGATTATTTTATAGAGGGGCATTTTCATCAAAATAAAACTTTTAAAATTGATGGTTTTACCTATATAAATTTAGGTATATTTGCTTGCAATCAAAGATATTTTATTGTAAAATCGAGTGAAGATAAAGAACTATTAGAAGAAAATATATACTCTAAGGAGATATAAAAATGGATGATAACTCACTAAAAGTTGGTTCCAATGAGATGGAACTTGTAGATTTTCGTATCCTTAATGAACAAGATGGAGAGGTTTACGAAGGTATATACGGGATAAATGTTTCAAAAGTTCGTGAAATTATTAGGGTACCTAATTTAACAGAACTTCCAGGAACACCTGAATATATAGAGGGGATTTTTGATCTTCGTGGTATTGTGATTCCTATTGTAAATTTAGCAAAATGGATGGGAATAACTACACCTGAAGGAATCGAAAAAAATCTTAGAGTAATAATTACTGAGTTCAATAATGTTCTTATAGGCTTTATTGTTCATGAAGCAAAAAGGATTAGAAGAATAAACTGGAGTGATATAGAACCAGCAACTTTTGCTAGTGGTTCAGGAACTTTAGATGGTAGTAAGATTACAGGTGTTACTAAGATAGAGGGTGATAATGTTCTTCTTATTTTAGATTTAGAGAGTGTTGTTCAAGATTTAGGGCTTTATGAGCCAGATGTAGATAGCATCCCTCATGAGTTAGAAACATTTTCAGGATTAGCTCTTATTTTAGATGATAGTTCAACTGCTAGAAAAATAGTGAAAGAGGCTCTTGTTAAGATGGGCTTCCAAGTGGTTGAAGCTATTGATGGACAAGATGGGCTTGATAAGCTTGAAGAGCTTTATGATACTTATGGTGATGATATAACAGATCATGTAAAACTGATACTTTCTGATGTTGAGATGCCAAGAATGGATGGATTCCATTTCGCAGCACAAGTTAAATCGGATGGAAGATTTGGTAATCTTCCTATCATTTTCAACTCATCTATTAGTGATCACTTTAGTGAGGGTAGAGGTAAGGAAGCTGGTGCTGAAGCTTATTTAGTTAAGTTTGATGCTGGTTCATTTTATGATGAAGTTGCGCGTGTTGTTCGTGCACATATGAAATAGGAGTGTAAATATGGATGAATTTCAGGAAATATTACAGGATTTTTTAGTTGAATCTTTTGAACTTGTAGAGAAATTAGATGAAGATTTAGTTGAGCTGGAGAGTACGCCAGATGATTTAGAACTTTTAAATGGTATTTTCCGTGTTGCTCATACAGTTAAGGGTGCTTCATCGTTCTTAAATTTTGATGTTTTAACACACCTAACACACCATATGGAAGATGTTTTAAATAAAGCTAGACATGGTGAGTTGTCTATAACACCTGATGTAATGGATGTTGTTTTAGAATCTATCGATTTAATGAAAGCACTTTTAAACACTATTCGTGATACTAGTAGTGATGCTGGAATCGATGTTTCTGAGTGTGTTGTAAAACTAGATAAGATTAGTGGTGGTGATGGTGATGTTCCTGTTGTAGAAGCTACACCTGTTGTTGAAGAGGCTCCTGTTGAAGTTGTGGAAGCTACACCAGAACCTCAAGAGGATGAGATAGATTATGATAATATGGATGCTGATGAGATAGAAGCTGAAATAGAAAGACTATTAGCTCAAAGACAGGAAGAGGATAAAGCAAAAAGGGCAGCAAAAATTGCTGCTGGTGAAAAACTTCCAGATATTCCATCTGAATCTGGAGATGAAGCATCATCAAAGCCTGAAGCAAAAGCTGAGTCTAAACCAGCTTCAGCTCCAGTTGCTACAACACCTAAACCTAAAGCAACTTCAAAACCGAAAGAGACAAAATCTAGTGCTGATGCTAAAGCAGCAGCTCCAGCTAAAAGAGCTCCAGCACAAGTTGAACAAACGATTCGTGTTGATGTAAAAAGACTTGATCATCTTATGAACCTTATTGGTGAGCTTGTACTTGCTAAAAATAGACTTATCAAGATAAATGATGATGTTGAAGAGCGTTATGAGGGTGAGGAGTTTTTAGAGGAGCTTAATCAAGTTGTTTCTATCGTTTCTCTCGTTACAACAGATCTTCAAATCGCAGTTATGAAAACAAGAATGTTACCTATTGGTAAAGTTTTTAACAAGTTCCCTAGAATGATTCGTGATTTAACTCGTGAGCTTAATAAAAAGATGGAGTTAGAGATCTCTGGTGAAGAGACAGAGCTTGATAAATCTATCGTTGAGGAGATTGGTGATCCACTAGTTCATATTATCCGTAACTCTTGTGACCATGGAATCGAACAACCAGAAGATCGTATCGAAAAAGGTAAACCTGAGATAGGAACTATTAAACTAAAAGCATATAATGAGGGTAATGCTATCGTTATCCAAATTGATGATGATGGTAAAGGTCTTGATCCAGATATGCTTAAAAATAAATCTTTAGAGAAAGGTATCATCACCGAAAAAGAAGCTGATTCTATGAGTGATAAAGAGGCTTATAACCTTATCTTTAAACCTGGTTTCTCAACAGCAGCATCAGTTACAAATGTATCTGGTCGTGGTGTTGGTATGGATGTTGTAAAAACAAACATTGAAAAACTAAATGGTATTATCGATATAGATAGTGAAGTTGGTAAAGGTACATCTATAAAACTAAAGATTCCTTTAACTCTTGCTATTATTCAAGCCCTTTTAGTTGGTGTTCAAGAGGAGTATTATGCGATTCCTTTATCATCAGTTTTAGAAACAGTTAGAATCTCAAATGATGAGATATATACAGTTGAGAATCGCTCAGTTATGAGACTTAGATCTGAAGTTTTATCTTTGGTTCATATTGGTGATATTTTTGAGGTTGATAGAATCTTAGATACAAGTGAATACTCTTATGTTGTTGTTCTTGGTCTTGGCGCTCAAAAACTAGGTCTGATAGTAGATTCTCTTGTTGGTCAAGAGGAGATTGTTATTAAATCTCTTGGTGATTATCTAAAAGGTATAGAGGGTGTTGCTGGTGCGACTATCAGAGGTGATGGTGGTGTTACACTAATCGTTGATGTTGTTGCTCTTATGCAGATAGCAAAAGGTGTAAAAGCAAGTGCGGCGACAGCACAAGCATCGGTAGCTCAAATCTCTAATGAAAAAACACAAGCTAGTGATTATAAGATTATGATTGTTGATGATTCTAAAACAGATAGAATGATAATGAGAAAAGCACTTGATCCATTAGGTGTAACGCTGATTGAAGCAGCTGATGGTCAAGAGGCACTAAATATCTTAAAATCTGGTGATCACAATTTTGATGCTATGTTGATAGATATTGAGATGCCTAGAATGGATGGTTATTCATTAGCTAGTGAGATTAAGAAATACAACAAATATAAAAACTTACCTCTAATCGCTGTAACATCAAGAACAGCTAAGTCTGATAGAATGAGAGGTGTTGAAAGTGGAATGGTTGAGTATATCACTAAACCATACTCATCAGATTATCTATCAAGTGTAGTTCAAAGAAATGTAAACTTTAAATCGGAGTTCTTATAATGAGTGATAAATTAAAGCAAATTATTAACAAACAAAGTGAACAACAAGATGTTGGACTTGATCAATCAGAAGATATTGTTCAGTTAGTTGGATTTATTATAGGTGAAGAGGAGTATGCTGTGCCTATTTTAACTATTCAAGAGATTATCAAACCTATCTCTTGGACTAGAGTTCCACAAACTCCAGCTTATGTTTTAGGTGTTTTTAATCTTCGTGGTTCTGTTATACCGTTGATAGATCTTCGTGTAAAATTTGGTTTAAGTTCTAAAAACCATAATGATGAGACTAGATTTTTTGTACTTAAGCAGGGTGATGAAGTTGCTGGTTTTGTGATAGATAGATTAACAGCAGCGATTAGAATTAAAAAGACAGATATAGGTCCTCCACCAGATACTATCGCATCTGAAGATAGTATGATAGAGGGTGTTGGTAAACAAGATGGTAGAATCTTAACGATACTAAAAGTTAACAAACTATTAGCGAGAGATTTCTAAACACTCTATGAAAGAAAACCATATAATACTTGATTATATAGATGATAAACTCTCCATAAAATTTTATGGAGAGTTTAACTTATATAATATATCTGAATATGAAGATAAGCTAAACAAAATTGAGCTCACTAAAATTAAAATTGTAGATTTAGATTTTAGTGAACTTACTTTTTTAGATTCTGCTGGAGCTATTTTTATAGATAGTTTTGAGAAAAAGATGTTCTCTAATGATATTAGTGTAGATATTTTATCTAAAGATAAAAACATTTTAAACACTATAAAACTTATAAAAGATGAAAAAAAAGATGCTCCAAAATTATCACACCCTAAAAAAGAGAGTATCACTGAGAGGATAGGTAGAAGAACCTATAACAACTACTTAGGATTTATCTCTTTTATAGCATTTATGGGTGAGATGTTTGCTACTAAGTTTCACTACCTCCGTTCATATAAAAATATCCGTTTTAAAGAGATAGCTTACGAGCTAAATGATAGTATGGTTAAAGCTTTTGGGATTATAGCTTTGACAAGTTTTTTGATAGGTTTAGTTGTAGCTTACCAATCAGCATACCAACTTAAACTTTATGGTGCTAATATCTTCATAGTAGATATGTTAGGTATCTCTATATTAAGAGAGTTAGCACCACTTATAACTGCTATCGTTATCGCTGGTAGAAGTGGTTCGGCATTTACTGCTCAGATAGGGGCTATGAAGATAACACAAGAGCTAGATGCTATGAGAACTATGGGGTTTGACCCACATAAATTTTTAGTGATTCCTAAAATTATAGCATTGATGATAGCTATGCCTATCTTGATATTTTTAGCTGATATGATGGGGATTTTAGGTGGTATGGTTGTAGCTAATATTGACCTCTCTATAACAACAGATCTATTTTTAGATAGATTTAATGAGGTTGTTGATGTTAAACATTTTTTCATAGGGATACTTAAAGGTCCATTTTTCGCATTTTTAATCGCTTCTATCGCAATTTATAGAGGTTTAATGGTAAAAAATGATACTCAAAGTATAGGTGTAAATACAACTAAAAGTGTTGTTGAATCTATCTTTGCTGTGATTGTTTGTGATGCTATTTTCTCTATTGTATTTACAAATTTAGGTATATAGATGGATAAAGTTATTGAGGTTAAAAATCTTAAAACTGTGCTTGATAGTAGAGTTATTCACAATGGGCTTAACCTAACTATCAACAGAGGTGATATTTATGGTCTTTTAGGACCTAGTGGCTGTGGTAAAACAACACTTCTAAGAGAGATGGTTATGCTTGAGAAGATTCAAGGTGGTGATATAGAGGTTTTAGGTCAGAACCTAAATCATATCAACCATAATCAAGCTCAAAAACTAAGAAGAGAGTGGGGTGTTTTGTTTCAAGCTGGAGCTTTGTTTTCATCTTTGACACTTAAAGAAAACATCTCATTACCACTTGTAGAGTACACAAATCTATCAAAAAAGATGATAGATGAGATAGTGGAGTTTAAGATAAATATAGTGGGTTTAAAACCTAGTGATGCTCATCTGTACCCATCACAAATAAGTGGTGGTATGAATAAAAAAGCAGCATTAGCTAGATCTTTAGCTATGGATCCTAAACTTTTATTTTTAGATGAACCAACTAGTGGACTTGATCCAATCTCAGCTAGAGATTTTGATAACTTGATTTTAAAACTTAGAGAGCTTTTTAATTTAACTATCATAATGGTTACACATGATTTGGAATCTATCTATGGTACATTAGATAGACTAGCGATTATTGATCAGCAAAAGATAGCTTATGAGGGTAGTTTAGAAAATATAAAATCTGTTGAGAGTGAATTTATACAAACTTTTTTTGAGGGAAAATATGAATAATAAAGTTAATTATACATTGATAGGATTTTTAGTTCTTATCTCATTTGTGTTGATGTTTGGTTTTACATACTGGTTGTTAAAACCATCTAAAGAGATTAAGGTTAAAACCTATGCTATCCTTTTTGATGAATCTGTACTTGGTTTAAATATAGATTCTGCTGTAAAATATAGAGGTATAAATGTTGGTAAGGTTACAAGTTTAAAGATAAACCCTAAAAACACAGAGCAGGTTGAAGTGTTGATAAATATCTTAAAATCAACACCTATAAAATCATCAACAGTAGCAAAGCTTACATCTCAAGGTATAACAGGTCTTAGTTATATAAACCTTAGTTTAGGTGATAATAACGCTCCACCATTAGAGGTGAAAGAGGGGCAAAAGTATCCTATTATAAAAACCATACCATCATTTTTTGAAAATTTTGAGCAATCTTTAGGGACTGTATCATCTAAAGTTTCAAAAACTTTAACAAAAACTGAACAACTTTTAAATGATGAGAATCAAAAACAGATAACTTTACTTTTAACAAATACAGCCTCTTTTATGGATAAGATGGATAGGTTACTAGATGATAAAACCATAAAAAATCTTCAAACAACTATTGTAAATCTAAACAGTAGTACAAAAAAAGTTGATATGATGCTTCCTAACATAAACAGTTTTGTAGATAAAAGTGTAAAATGGGAAGATAGTATCTCTAACTCACTAAGTTCCATTATGGTTAGTTACCTAGAGATAGGGGAATCTATGGATGAGTTTAAAAGAGCGATAGCAGATGGTGAGTTTAATATGAAAGATATATCTAGTGATCTTGTACCAACTATGAATAACACTTTTTTAGAGTTACAACATCTTATGATAAATATAGAGGGTTTAACTACTCAGTATGAAAGAAGCCCTGCTGATATTTTGTATAAACAAGAGAAAATTAAAAAAGGTCCAGGTGAGGAGTAGGTTTGAGATTATATTTTTTTACAGCTGTATTAGTGGCGTTGATGAGTGGGTGTAGTGTTTCAACTTCACCTATCACAGAGTATAGAATCGGTTCTAATCAAAAGATTGTTATAGATAATAGTGATTCTAAATGTAGTGAGAAGTCGTTAAAAGTAGCAGAAGCTTTTAGCCCAAATAGTTTAATGTCGATGGATATGAACTATGTTATAGATGAAAATAAACAGTTTAGATATTCACAATCTCAATGGTCTAGCTCACCAAATAGTGCTATAACAGCTGAGATTGTTAAACTTATGAGAGATATAAAACTTTTTAAAACAGTTCAAATATCAAAATCAAGAACAAAAAATGATATGGTTTTAGAGGTATCGATAGATAAGTTTATACAATATTTTACACAAGAGAATAAAAAATCTTTTGTAAATGTTAGTATAACTTTAACACTTATAGATTCAAAAACTTCTGTTGCTATCGCTACAAAAACATTTGATGTGAAACTAGATTCTAAATCACTTGATGCTGAGGGTGGAGTTGAGGCTTTAAATATGGCACTAAATAAAATCTTTACTCAAAGTGCGAAATGGATAGGTGGTGTTTGTAGATGATATATGAAGAGGAGTATAATCTAAGAAGATTAAAGTTATTAGAGGAGTTACCAAACAACTCAATAGCTATCGTTTGTAGTGCTGATTTTAAAACTCGTTCTAACGATACAGAGTACCCTTTTAGACAAAATAGTAACTTTTACTATCTAACTGGTTTTAAAGAGGATAACTCTATCCTTGTATTTCTTAAAACAAAAAAAGAGTTTAAGACGATTCTTTTTGTTGAGAAAAAAGATGAGGCAAAAGAGCTTTGGAGTGGTAAAAGGTTTGGTAAAGTAGAGGCTAGGAAAAAGTTTTTAGTATCTAAAGTTTTTACAACAGATAGTTTTAAAAAGAGGATAGGAAAATATTTAGAGGGTAAAAAAACTCTATATTATGATTTTAAATCATCTGAAGTTGAGAAGATTATAAGTTGCTGTAAAAAGCTACCAACACATAAAGATTTTTCATTGCTCGTAAATAGGATGAGACTTATTAAGTCTGAATCTGAGATCGCAACTATCCAAAAAGCGATAGATATAACAAAAGATGCTCATCATAAAGCTATAAGTTTTGAGAAATGTGGTAAAAATGAGTATCATCTTCAAGCTGAGATAGAGTATGTTTTTAAAAAAAATGGAGCTTATAGTGATGCTTACACATCCATAGTAGCAGGTGGAAACTCAGCAAATACTCTACACTACATCGATAATGACAAAGAGTTTAAAAATGGTGATTTGATTCTTATAGATGCTGGTTGTGAGTATGATTACTACTCTAGTGATATAACTAGAACGATACCTGTAAATGGTAAGTTTAGTGAGGCTCAAAAAGAGCTTTATGAGTTGGTTTTAAATGTTGAAAATGAGATTATAAAGATGATTAAACCAAATATAAAAAGAACTAAACTTCAAAAAAAATCTGAAGAGTTACTTTGTAAAGGGATGGTTGAGTTAGGAATCTTAAAAGGTGACTACAAACAACTTTTAAAAGATAAAAAACATAAAAAATATTACCCTCATGGGATTGGTCATTGGATGGGTTTAGATGTTCATGATGAGGCTCCATACAGAGATAAAAATGGTAGAGAGATTTTACTAGATAGTGGTATGATTTTGACAATAGAACCGGGGATATATTGTGATAAAGATGATAAATCTATACCAAAAAAATATCGTGGTATAGGGATAAGAATCGAAGATGATATCTTAGTTACAAAGTATGGACATAAAAATCTATCTAAACATATAGCTAAAACAGTAAGGGAGATAGAGTTTATCTATGCTCATAGATAAACTTTTCCCACTCAAACTTAGCTATATTTTTTTCACTCTCATCAAAGTTGATTCCAACAAGATATATAGTTTTGTTTTCATTTAGATATTTGTGAGGATAGTTTTTAGTTTTTATCTGAGCTAAAGCATCTTCATCACCTGGAGTGGTAACTTAAATTCATACAAATTTTATTTTTTCCTAAGCGGCTATGTC
>CAYLNF010000034.1:0-11057 GCA_964385165.1 uncultured Sulfurimonas sp. | reverse complement strand
AGTGTGATAAGAAACTTAAAAAAGGTACTTGTGACCATATGAGATGTGTAGATGCTAACCGTCTTTGTAAAGTTATGACAGTTGATCACACTAGAAATATAAACCTTTTAAGACAGGTAAGAAAAGTTGATGGTGTTAGAAAAGCGTTTGTTGCTTCAGGTGTAAGATACGACCTAATCACAGCAGATAAACAAAAAGGTTATGAGTACCTAAAAGAGATGGTAGATCACCACATATCAGGACAGATGAAAGTAGCACCAGAGCATACACAGCAACATGTACTAGAACTTATGGGAAAACCGGGTAAGCAGTCACTTATAGATTTTAAAAAAATGTACGACAAACTAAATAAAGAATCTGGAAAGAATCAGTTTTTAACATACTATCTAATCGCAGCTCACCCAGGGTGTAAAGAGAAAGATATGCACGAACTAAAAAGGTTTACAACTGATGAGCTAAAGATGAATCCAGAACAAGCACAAGTTTTTACACCAACACCTAGTACATATTCAGCAGTGATGTACTATACAGAGATGGATCCAAAAACTCGTAAAAAGATTTTTGTTGAAAAAGATACAAAACGAAAAGAGAAACAAAAACAGATAGTTGTGAAAAAAGAGTGTGGATTTAAGAGTGGGTTTGCTTCTTAAATATATTTTAAAGCAATATTTAGTCTTTATATGGCAGAATTTTTATTATAAAGGATGTGAGTATGTATAAAAGTTTACCGTTGATGATGAAATTTTTGATTCCTATGATTTTAGGGGTGGTTGTAAGTGCTGGTATAGTTTTACTAAACGGTGTAGATATGGTTAGTATGATCGCTGTTGTTGGGGTTGAGTGTTTAGTTTTTGTATCTTTATTGATTATCTTAAATGTTTATGTTAAAAAAGATTCTGATGATAGTTTAGATATTTCAGATAGCTATACAAACAGTGCTGAGATATTTAGTGAAGATGATAAAACTCTATTTTCTGAGATAGTTAATGTTAGTAAGTTGGTTTCTCAAGGTGATATTAGTCATAGGGTTAATTCTAATGTTTCAAATCAAGAGTTGGTAGATTTAAAAAGTGAATTTAACGGTATGCTTGATAGTTTAGAGGCTGCTGTTGGTAAAGATATGAATAGTGTTGAGAAAAGTTTAACATCATATACAAATATGGATTTTACAGCAGGATGCCCAGATTGTAACTCTAAACTTGATGATATGATATATCAACTTGGTGAAGATATATCTAAAATGTTGGTTAAAAACTCAAATGATGCTGAAGATTTAAGGGTAAAATCTGATCTATTAAATGAGTTTGTTGAAAAACTTATAGAATCTGCGAATGGTCAATCTACAAATACACAAAAAGTTTCTGAAGCTACTCAAGAGATAACATCAGAGATAACAAATATGCTAGAACAAGCTAGTGAGGTTGCTCAACAATCTGAAGAGATTAAAAATGTTGTTACTATCATTGAAGATATAGCAGACCAAACAAACTTACTAGCTTTAAATGCTGCGATAGAAGCAGCTAGAGCAGGGGAGCATGGTCGTAGTTTTGCTGTGGTTGCTGATGAGGTTAGAAAGTTAGCAGAGAGAACACAAAGTTCACTCTCAAATATTAATGCAAGTATAAACACTTTAGTTCAGTCAATCTTCTCGATAGTTCAAGATTTAGAAAAACAAGCTGATAAACTAGATAAATTTAATATCTTTATAGATTCTATAAATGAAAACACCAAAGGCTCATTAGAGATTGTTACAAAAACAAGTGAATTAGCAAAAGGTTTAGATAATAGTGCTTCTATAATATTAGAAGATATAAAATCTAAAAAATTTAATCATTAGAGATACTATTTACTATCTCTTTTGTTATCTCATCTATCGTTTTAGTAGCATCTACGATTATTAATTCTAATCCTAGTAGTTTTGTAGCTTCTATGATGGCGTCTTGTATCTTTAAAAGGTACTCACTTCCACGAAGTTCGATTCCATCTAACTCTTTTTGAGATAGTCTATACTCCAGCTCCTCTTTTGTGAGTTTAAGTAAGAAAACCTTTTTAGGGTATATATTATCAGTAGCAAAGTTGTTTAAACTAACCAACTCTTTTTTATCTATATCTCCAGCTATCAAAGCATAAGCAACACCACTAACAGCACTTCTATCAGATATAATCATCTTATCAAGATTTGGTTTTACAACCTCTTTTATATGTTCTGCTCTATCTGCTAAAAATAGTAAAAATTCAGCTTTTTTACTTTGTGCTTTAGCACTTAAAACCATTGAGCGAATCTCTTGACCTATCTCTGTTCCCCCTGGTTCTTTTGTGATGATAGAATCTTTATATATCTGTGTTAATCTCTCTATCTGTGTACTTTTACCCGCTGTATCGATTCCCTCTATCGCTATATACATTATTTTTTATCCTCTATAAATTTTTCCACCTCTTGTGGTATTAAATGATCTTTTTTACCGTTGAATTTTATAAGTGTTCTAACGATAGATGAGCTTACAAAAGAGTTTTTTAGAGTTGGCATCAAGTATATAGTCTCTATCTCTTCATCTAGGGAGTTGTTTAGGTAGCCTAGTTGTATCTCATACTCAAAATCTGTTGTGGTTCTTAATCCACGGATAAGAATCGAAGCGTTATGTTCTCTAGCTAAATCTACTGTTAGATTTTCAAACCCTACAATTTTTAGATTTTTAAGGTGAGCAGTCGATTCTTTTATCATCTCTATCCTATCATTAAGTGAAAACATAGGTTTTTTATCTTGTGATATTGCTACTGCGATAACAACCTCATCAAAAAGTTTTAATGCTCTTTGAATAACATCAAGATGCCCATTTGTGATAGGGTCAAAAGTTCCTGCGTATAGTGCTATTTTAGAGTTCATATCTACTCCCATCGTTTATATAAATTATTTTCTATCCCTAGCAGATCAAACCATTTACCAATGATAAAGTTTTCCATCTCATCTAGTGTTTGTTGCTCAGAGTAGTATGCCATTACAGGTGGTGCGATGATGATTCCTAAAGAGGCTAATTTTGTCATATTTTCTAATGCTATGGGTGAAAATGGCATCTCGCGAGGTGCTAAAATAAGTTTTTTTTGCTCTTTTATCATAACAGAAGCAGCACGAGTTATGAGGTTATCTGAGATTCCATAAGCGATTTTAGCTAAAGTGTTCATACTACATGGTGCTATAATCATACCATCTACACCAAATGAACCTGAAGCTATACTTGCTGATATATCGTTGTTATTATGCTCTATAACACCCATCTCTTTAGATAAAACTGTTTTAGAGTTCTCAGACATCACAAAATGTTTCTCTATCGAATCTGGTAGTAGTTTTAGAGTTTTTAAACCCAAATTTACCCCACTAGCACCACTTGTAGCTACTATTATCTTTTTTATACTCATTGAATCTCCACTCTATTTCTACCAATAACTCTAGCTCTTAGCCGTTTGCCATCACTTTTTTGAATATTTATTATATCACCATTTTTACCATTTTGAAGAGCTTTGGCATTAAATGTTATCGATATGTTTGAGTTGTTTAAAACCACAACCACCATACTATTTCTTTTAACAACATCAAGTTGAACAACATCTCTAATGGTTAATGTTTTATCTTTTTTTATATGATTTTTAGCTTGTAGAGTAGAGGAGTGAATAGTTTGCAAAGGTGATGCTCTTAGTTTAGATAGTACAATTTTTGTTTTTTTGCTATTTTTAGGTGATAATTCTGTCCCTTTTTTTATAGCTTTTGTCGTCACAAATGAATCGATTGTAGCATCTACTGTATAATCAAAAAATAGTTTTCTATTTTTTAAACTTTTTATATTTAAAGTACCAACATTTGATAGATAAGATCTTTTTGGTATGCTTATACTATAATCATTTGGTAGAGATTCTATGTAGCCTCTAGGCTCAATTATGATTTTTTTTATCTCTATACTAGGGTAATGCTCTGTATAAAACTCTTCTATTTTTTTCTCTATTTTTGATAGATCAATATCACTCTTTTTTACAAACTTTACAAATCTATGTTTTGCTATATAGCCCTCATAGCCACACTTTTTTAGTATATCTAGTAACTTTTTAGAAGCAATCTTTTTTGAGTGCCTATGTTTTTGTATTTGAAAAAGTTTTATATCTTTTTTAGTATTTTGAACTATATCAGATAACATAACTTGATTTGATTTTGTATAGTAAGTTTTATCTAAAACTTGGTTTGAGTATAGCTGAGATAATAAAAATAAAAATAAAAGAAGTTTGTTTAACATCATACCCACTTTAAAGTTTTAGAGTATTTTACCATTATTATATAATATTTTTAATATACTTTTTATAGCATATCATATATAATCGCCACTCTTATAAAAATCACACATCATTAAGGTTGTAAATTTGAAAATATTTAGTTTATTGTTTTTTGTATTTATAATTTTTAGTGGATGTAGCTCAACAAAATTAAGTCACCCAAATGATATACAGCAAACACAAGATGAACTTTCACAAGAGGATGATGATCTTTTTGATGAGTTTGAAGATGAAGCTGAAATTCAAAAGGTTTATGATCCCCTTATCACTTATAATAGAGCTATGACAAATTTTAATGATAAGATGATAACTTATGTTTTGACACCTGTTTCAAAAACTTATGCTAAATTTGTAGATGTTGAGATAAGAAAAAGTGTTTCAAACTTTTTTAACAACATCTATTATCTACCAAGAGTGGTAAATAACCTTTTACAAGGAAAATTTAAAAATAGTTACGAAGAAACACAACGATTTGCTATAAACACAACAGTTGGAATTTTAGGTTTTTTTGATCCAGCAAAAAACTACTTTCATATAGAGGCTCATCCTGAAGATTTAGGTCAAACATTAGGTTTTTATGGTGTTGGTAGTGGTCCACATATAGTTTTACCACTATTTGGTCCATCTAATTTAAGAGATATAACAGGTATGTATGGAGATTCTTATCTTAGTTTAATCGATTATACAGATAGAGATGCCTTTACCATCACCGATACTTGGGGTGGGTATATAGGTGTTAAATCTTATGAAAAGGTTAATGATTTTTCTTTAAATATTAAAAGTTATACTAAATTAAAAGAGGATGTGATAGACTTATATCCATATTTAAGAGATATTTATGAACAATATAGAGATAAACAGATAAAGGAATAGTTATATGAAAAAGTTATGGAGAGTGTTTTTATTGGTTTTTGGTATGTTTTTGTTTACACAAAACCTAATGGCTGATGAGAAGATTGAGTTAAAAAATCATTTATTAAATAAGATAAGTGAGGTTATTGAGATTGTTGAAAATAAAAAATTCACGAAAGATCAAAGAAATTTCAAGATAACAGAAGCTGTTAAACCTATGTTTGATTTTGAGTTGATGGCAAAATTAAGCTTAGGTAAAAGAGCTTGGAAAAAACTAAATAAAGATGAAAGAGAAAAGTTTACAGATTTATATGTAAAGAGGATGGAGAGATCTTACTCATCAAAGCTTGATGCTTACAATGGTCAGAAAGTGGAAGTTAAGAGAATCGATCAACTTAAAAAAAATAGAATCACTTTAATAACTGATCTAGTAGATGGTGATAATAAGTTTGAAGTTATCTATAAATTTTATAAACCAAAAAAGCTAAAAGCTGGTAAAGATAGCTGGTTAATCTATGATGTAGAGATTTCAGGTGTAAGTATTTTAAAAGCTGATCAAGCACAATTTAGGGAGTTTTTAAGAACTAAAACTATCTATGATTTAATGAATTCATTTTAAATTATGATAAAAAACCTATATCAGACTTATATTTTAAAATATCCAAAAACTATTTTAACATTTATAGCTATTTTTGTAGCTATAATGGGATTTTTCGCTTTAAGATTAGAGATAGATGCTAGTGCTGAATCGTTGTTGTTAGAGGGTGATAAAGATTTAGAGTTTACTAGAGAGATCTCAAAAGATTTTGAAGCTCCAGATTTTTTAGTGGTTGTTTATAGTGTTAAAGATGATCTACTAAACGATAAAAATATAAAGAACATAGAGTATTTGAGTGATAAACTAAAAAAAGTTGATATAGTTGAGAGTATCAACTCCATAGTAAATGTACCCCTTTTACAATCCCCACCAAAACCATTAAAAGAGTTGGTAAAAGATATACCAACACTCACAACAAAAGATATAGATAAAAATTTAGCAAAGCATGAGTTTTTAAATAGCCCAATATATAAAGATAATTTAGTAAGTGATGATTTTAAGACAACTGTTATCTCATTAAATCTTAAGCGTGATGAGAGATACTTTAAACTTATAGAGGATAGAGATGCCTTTGTAAAACTGAAAAAAACTAAAGAGTTAACAAAAGATGAAAAGGTTTTATTTTCAAAGGCTAAGAGAGATTTAAAAATATATAGAGATAGTATAAGGGAAAAAACACATAACTCTATAACAACTATAAGAGATATTTTAGAAGCTTTTCAAGCAACACATAAAGATGTTAAACTCCATCTAGGTGGGGCTGATATGATAGCTGATGATATGATAGAGTTTGTAAAATCAGACTTAGAGACTTTTGGGATAGTGATAGTTTCACTACTAATCATCATCTTATATATCTTACTAAAAAAAGTAAGATGGGTTGTGTTGGCACTTTTTATCTCCACAATCTCTATTATCATCACAAGTGGGTTTTTAGGTCTTTTTGGTTGGGAGATCTCTTTAGTATCATCAAATTTCATATCTCTTCAGATTATTATGACAATGTCACTAGTTGTCCATCTAATCATAAAATATAAAGAGCTTCACTCAGTAGATGAATCAAAATCTCAATATGATCTACTTTTAGAGACTGTAACATCTATGGCAAAACCATCATTTTTTGTGGTGGTGACAACGATGGCAGGTTTTAGTTCACTTGTTGTTAGTGGGATATTACCTATCATAAATTTTGGTTGGATGATGAGTATAGGGATTATAGTTTCACTCTTGAGCACTTTTATCCTTTTTCCAACAATTTTGCTTCTTTTTGATAAACATGATGATGAGCATTTTGATAATTCAGATAAACCTTTTACTGCTAAGGTGGCAAATATAGCATATAACTATAAAAAAACTATTTTAGCTACAACTCTTTTGGTTGTTCTTTTCTCTATTACAGGAGCGACTAAATTAAGAGTTGAAAATAGTTTTATAGATTATTTTAAACAAGATACTGAGATATATCAGGGTATGGCTCTTATAGATAAAAAATTAGGTGGAACAACACCTCTTGATATTGTTATAACATTTAAAGATGATAGTGATGAGGTAGATTCTATAACAGTTGATGATGAGGAGCTAGATGAGTTCGCAGATGAGTTTGAGGAGACACAAGAGGATAAAGTTCGCTACTGGTTTACTCAAAACAAGATGGATAAAATCAAAGAGATTCATAACTATCTTGATTCTCTAAAACCGATAGGTAAGGTTCTATCTTTAGCAACTATGGGTGAGGTTATAAAGTCACTAAATGGTGGTGAGGAGGCAGATAGTTTTACTTTAGCTCTATTATATCAGGAGCTACCACAAAAATATAAAAATATAATCTTATCACCTTATGTAGATATAGCTAAAAATAGGGTTAGAATTAGTACAAGAATTATAGATTCTCAAAAAGGTTTAAAAAGGGATCTACTCCTTAAAAAGATAGACTATGATCTTAAAAAGATGCTAAATCCAAAATATGAAGAGTATAGAATCTCAAATCTGTTGGTTATATATAACAATATGCTTCAGTCACTTTTTAACTCTCAGATAAAAACGATTGGTGTTGTGTTAGTTATACTATTTATGATGTTTTTGATCCTTTTTAAAAGTTTTAAAATAGCAACCATAGCTATCATAGTAAATACAGTACCTGTAAGTGTGATTTTTGGGTTTATGGGGTGGATGAATATACCATTAGATATGATGACTATCACCATAGCTGCTATTAGTATAGGTATAGCGGTTGATGATACGATTCACTATATTTATAGATTTAGTGAGGAGTATAAAGAGAATGGTGATATTAAAACTGCTCTTTTTAATTCACACGCTAGTATCGGTACAGCTATGTTTTACACCTCAACTATTATAATTGTTGGTTTTTGTATATTAACTCTATCTAGTTTTATACCAACTATCTATTTTGGATTGTTAACGATGCTTGCTATGTTTATGGCAATAGTATCAGACCTGTTACTACTACCAGTTTTACTACTACTCTTTAGTATCTGAGATTAGGTTTATATACAGATCTTCCACTTTCTCTCTAGCCCAAGGTGTTTTTCTTAAAAACTTTAGGCTAGAGTTTATAGTTGGGTCAAACATAAAACATCTTATATCTACACGGTTACTCATCTCTTTCCACCCATAATGTTTCACTAACTTTTCTAAAATATCTTTTAGTTTAACTCCATGGAGAGGGTTATTTTTATTTTTTTCTTGTTCATTCATAATATTTTTCCTTATCTTGTAATTTTATCTAAATTAAATTCTATTTATGTAGAATCTATAAAAAAAAAGGTATAAAAGTGGAAAATAGAAAAGAGAAACTTATAATAGATATACAAGAGCTTTTAAACTCTTATGATAATGTAAAATCAACATCTATAAACCCAAATCTATTAGAGTTTATGGATGAGGATACACTTATAAGCATCATAGATTCTCTCCTTGTTCAAAAGGAGAGATCAAAAGAGAGTGATGTTGAGTGGTTAGAGCAGTTTAAAAAAGAGAATGATTAATAATCTTTATATTTACCTTTTGAAACATCATCTTTTATCTCAGCTAGTTTCTCCTCTAAAATAGATATAAGTATCTCTGAAGCATCTTGATCATCTGCTTCTGGTACATTAAAATCTGTGATTCTAAGGTTTGACTTAAATAGTGATTCTAGCTCATCTTTTATAGATTTTTTTCTACTTGTTAGATCTTTTTCAACAGGTGTATTGGCTATATCTTCATCTTGATTTATCCAATCATATGCTTCAGAAGCTGATATGAAGTATTTTAGCTCACCACCCATAAACCAGTTACCTATCTTAACACCATACTTTTCCCAGCTTTTGTTACCTATAAATGCTATTTTAGTAAAGAGATCTCTAAACTCCATACCAAACTTAAAATCGTCCCAAATAGCCTTAGTTTCCCAACCATCAAACTCAGTAGCATCTATAAGAACTTTTATTTTAGCTTGTTTTACACTATGTACTGAGTCTCTAAGTAGGGGAACCATCATCTTGTAATCTTCATGGGTAAGAGTACCTTTAATCTTAATTTTCATAAAGAAAACATTCTCAACTCTACTAATACCTACCGTGAGACTATGTTCATCAAATCTTTTCATTGTATCTCTCCTATATAGTTACACTATTATTATATAATAAACAAGATAAATAACTTTAGTAGAGAGTAGATATGTATGATGTAGCGATAGTGGGAGCAGGTATCAATGGTACTAGTGTTGCCTATGAGTTTTTAAAAGAAAATAAAAAAGTTTTGATACTAGATATGGAGAGTGTGGCAAATGGTGGTAGTGGTGCTGCTGGTGCTTTCATATCACCTAAGTTTTCAAAGTTTGGTGAGTTAAAAGAGCTTCTCCAAGATGCTTTTAGTTACTCAATGGAGTTTTATAACAATAACTTTACAAACCATTTTACAAAAACACAACTTATACATATAGCTAAAGATGAAGCAGATAGTGAGATGTTAAGATTTTTTAAACAAAACACAACTCTCAAACTTAAAGATGTAGATAAAAACTATGAAACTGAGACTATCTCACTAGATACTGCTATCATAGATGCTAAGCCTATGTGTGAAGCTTTGGCTAGTGGAGCTGAGTTTGTAAAGCATAAGGTTGAAGATATATCTTATGAAGCTGGTGTTTGGGTTATAGATGGTATTTACAAAGCTAAAAATGTTGTTTTAGCTACTGGTGCTTATGAGCATATAGTAAAAGAGCCATATATAAAACTTAGTGGAGTTTGGGGTCACCGTATAGATATAAAAACAACTACTAAAAATAGTTACTCTCTACATCAGTTTGTTTCAATATCACCAACTAAAGATGGTGTTTTAGCGATAGGGGCAACACATGATGTTCATTACCATCCACAAACATCTAAAGAGCCTTATGATATAGAGAGTGGTAGAGCAGAACTCTTAGAAAAAGCATCTAAAACAATTAAGCTAGATGATGTTGAGGTTATCAAAGATTATACAGGTTTAAGATCAGGCTCTTATGATTATATGCCTTTAGTTGGTGAGTTGGTTATCTCTGATGATACTTTAGAGATTAAAGGTTTAAGAGTTCAGATGAAGAAACAAGATTATAGTAAATATATCTATTATCCAAATCTATATATGATAAATGGAAATGGTGGTTATGGGTTTGTTTTAGCACCATATTTAGCTAAAATTTTAAAAGATAAAATCTTATATGGTAAAAAGATTAGTGATAGAATCTCACCAGCAAGATTTTTTGCTCGTTGGGCTAGAAGAAGATAAAGGAGTATATAGATGGCAGTTTTTGTAAGTGATGGTAGAAAACTTTTAAATGTTGAGTATGATGAGACACCAAAGATAAACGATATAGTTGATGAAAGAAGAGTGATCTCTTTAGATAAATCGCTAGATAGTGAGGAGTATGCTATCTTTTTACTTGAGCCAAATGGTCATGTGTGTTGTTATGTTTTAGATGAGATATATATTATAGGGAAAGATAGTGGTTTTGAGTCGCTACACCAAGCACTAGGAGCTTGGAGAGCAGGAGAGATCTAAGTTAATCTTTGAATTGTTGGTGGGCAAGTTCTAAAAGCATTTTTAAAAGCGTTGATTCTTTTCTCTTTTATCTTCCCAACAGCTAGTGGAGATAAAAAGTAAGCTATATCTATACACTCATCAGCATCATAATTTTTGTCATGTGTAAAATAAACCTCTTTACCAAGTTTTACAGCTTGTGAAGCTAGATTTCTAGCATAAGTGATAATCTCTTTATGGTGTCTATCATGTTTATGTCCACTTC
>CAYLNF010000033.1:0-11533 GCA_964385165.1 uncultured Sulfurimonas sp. | reverse complement strand
TAATATCACAAGCTAAAATATCTTCAAAATTTTTAGTATATGTCATATCTAAATCTGTAACTTTAGATGGGTGGATATATGGATCAAAAGCGATAACATCCATCTCAAAAGCTTTTGCTCTTTTAGCAACTCTTGAACCGATATTACCAAAACCGATAACACCAAGTTTCTTACCTTTCATCTCATGTCCATACCATTTTTCTCTTTTCCAGATTCTTTGGTTTTTTAAATGATCGTGAGAGTATGGGAACATTCTCATACATGAAAGCATATGTGTCATAGTAAGTTCAACAGCAGCGATTGTGTTAGCAGTTGGTACATTCATAACAATGATACCCTCTTTTGAACATCCTGGTATATTTACATTATCAACACCAACACCAGCACGAACGATAGCTTTCATATTTTTAGCATGAGCTATAAAGTTATCATCAACATCTGTTGAACTTCTAGTGATAGCTACATCAGCCTTAGGGATAATAGTCTCAACTAACTCTTTTTTGTCAACATCAGCTGCCATTATAAAATTTATATTTTCATCATTACGAAGCATCTCTAAACCAGCTTCGTGAATATGATCACAAACTACTACTGTATATTTTTGCATTTATGTGTCCTTTTTGTACGGCTTAATTGTTGCCGTGATTTGATAGTTTCTCAATACTTTAACTAAAGAGTTTAGTTTAGCAATTTTTTTTGAATAAATAAATAATTCTACACTATTAACATCTTTTTTAAGATAATATTTAAGTTTATGTTGTTTTAACTCTTCTTTAAGGCAAAACAGTTGATATGGATCTAAGATAGGAGCAGATAATTTATATATAGTAGCATCAGCAACTTTATTAATTAAATCAACCTCTACATATACCTCTTCAACAGGATAAAAATAGCCTAATTGTTCAGATTTAGAAAAATGATCTAACCAAATTTTCTTTGGCTTTTTCATAACAACTTCACTAATATGTGTTAATGGTTCAGAATTATCTATTTTTTCAGTGGAGTTAATGGATATAAGAAATAAGATTATAAAAACAGCCACCCCTATTGCTAGGAGCGGTGCAAACCACTTTAAAAGCTTTTGCATCTGTTAAAAATCTTTAGCATTTGTTACTTGATTTTATCTTTGATTAAATCACCTAAAGAGTGAGATGAGTTATCGTTGATCTCTTCAAGGATCGCTTGACTTTTAATATAGTCAAGTTTTTTTACAGATAAACGGATTCTGTCTCTACGAGTATCGATAACAGCGATAGCAGCTTCAATCTCTTGACCAGCTTCTAATTCCTCTTTTACAAGTGGAGTTAAATCTTCATCACGGATTAGAGCATCAACACCATCTTCTAAAGATACAAATACACCGAAATCTTTAATATCACGGATAGTACCTGTTACAACACTATTTACTTTATGAGTTGTAGCAAATTTATCAATAGGAGACTCTAAAAGAGTTTTTCTATTTAAAGATATTTTTTGATCTTCAGCGTTGATTTTAGCAATTTTAACTTCAATCTCTTCACCAGATTTTAAAACATCTTTACATTTAGTATTTTTTTCCCAAGAGATATCTTGGTTATGTAAAAGACCTTCAACACCAGCGATTCTAACGAAAGCACCAAAATCAGTAAGTGAAGTGATAACACCAGTTACAACATCACCCTCTCTATAATTCTTTAAGAACTCATCAAATGGTTTTGGTAAAAGTCTTTTTAAAGATACACGAAGTTTGTGAGTTTTTGAATTAATTTCAATAACTTCAACATCGATCTCTTCACCAACAGTTAAGTAATCGTTAGGGTTTTTAACATTTTTATCCCAAGTGATCTCAGAGATATGTAAGAAACCTTCTATATCATTACCTAAATCAACAAATACACCATAAGCTTCGATATTTGAAACAGTTACAGTGATAGTATCACCTTCATCTAATTCAGATTCAACCTCTGCCCATGGATCTGGAAGAACAGCTTTGATTGATAATGAAAGATGTCTTTTATCTTTATCATAAGAGATAGCTTTAACTGTTACAGTATCACCCTCTT
Organism: uncultured Sulfurimonas sp.; assembly: GCA_964385165.1. Taxonomy (GTDB): domain Bacteria; phylum Campylobacterota; class Campylobacteria; order Campylobacterales; family Sulfurimonadaceae; genus Sulfurimonas. The sequence continues at coordinate 9,491 of CAYLNF010000033.1, read as the reverse complement.
TGTAAAGTTTAGATGGATTAACTGGACCTTTGTAGCTAATCTCGTTATAGTGAACTAAACCATCAACACCACCAACATCTACGAACATACCGTAACTAGTGATTTTTTTGATTGTACCTTCAACTACAACATCTTCTTCCATCAATTTATCGATGATCTCTTTCTTTCTTTTTCTCTCTTCATTAAAAAGTTTACGACGAGAAACAACGATAGAGTTCTCATCAGCATCTATTTTAACAACTTGAGCTTTAATTTTACGACCAACAACATCATCGCTATCTTTGAAAGCAGCTAATGAACGAGGCATAAAGAAAGAAACATCGTCAGCTTCAACAACATATCCACCACGATTTTTCTTAGTGATAACACCCTCAATAACTACATCTTCGAAGTCTTCTTTGTTAGCATCAATAAATTCAATAGTTTTTTGTTGCTCTAAAACTTTTTTATAAGAAATTTTAGGACGCTCATTGTAGTATCCCATAACCATTACATTAATTTTATCGCCAGTATTAAAAATACGCTCACCATCAACAGTGATCTCATCTAAACTAATAATACCTTCTAGTTTATCACCAACACCAACTAATGCTCTATTCTCATCCTCTTGGATCTCAACAATCTCACCCTCTACGATGCGACTTGTTTCTTGCTTCTTCTCACTTGCAGCAAACATCTCTGCAAAATTTTCTTCTTCTTCAAATGATTCGTTATCGAACGCCATTACCTATCCTCTGTACATAAAAATTGTAAAATTATAACAAAAATAAAATTAGTTAAAGATAAAATTAACAATTTTTTTCGATTAAATTTACAATATTTTGTATAATCCAATCAGGTGTAGATGCTCCAGCACTTATTCCACAGAAGTTTTTATTTTCAAACCATTGAAAATCTAAATCATTCTCATCCTCTATATGATAACTATCTTTACAATGATCTTTAGATATACTAAAAAGTTGTTTAGTATTTGATGAGTTTTTACCGCCAATAATAATCATAACATCAGCTTTTTTAGATATTTTTCTTACAGCTTCTTGATTTTCAAATGTAGCATTACAGATAGTGTTAAATATCCTAACCTCTTTATGTCGTGGAATTAGATAGTTTGCTATCTCCATATAATCTTCAACTTTTCTAGTTGTTTGAGCAACAAGTGCCACCCTCTCACCTAGTTTTACATCCTTTAACTCTTCTGGTGATGTAACAACAACCCCACCATAGGTAGCATAACTTTTTACACCTTTAATCTCAGGATGAGCTTCATCTCCAAAAATAACGATAGAGTAACCATCCTCACTCATCTCTTGACAAATTTGTTGAGGCTTAGTTACATAAGGGCAAGTAGCATCTACTACATTAACATTATTCTCTTTTAGCTCTTTTAACTCATTTTTTGGGATTCCATGAGTACGAACTATCGCCTTATCTCCAGATTTAAAAGTTTTATAATCATCTGTAAGACCAACTTGAAAATCTTTTTCCAATCTAGCTATCTCTTTTGAGTTATGGATTAAAGGACCATATGTTGCTGAATCTTTGTTATCTTCAGCAATTTTTATAGCTCTTTTAACACCAAAACAAAAACCGTAGCTCTCAGCAAGTTCTAGTTTCATTTTTTTAACTCTAATTTAGTTATTTTTTCAAGAATTTCAAAGAAATTTGGAAATGATGTGTTTATACAATCAAGATCAGTAACTCTCATACCACATCTAAGTCCAGCTATGATGAAACTCATAGCGATTCTATGATCTCCATCACTATCTATTGTAGCTTTCTTAAGAGTTCCACCCTTTACAGTATAACCATCTTTATACTCTGTTATCTCGATTCCACAAGCTTCTAAACCATCTACAACAGTTGAGATTCTATCACTCTCTTTTACACGAAGCTCCTCAGCATTTTTAACAACACTAACACCATCAGCACAAGCAAAAGCGATAGATAAAGCTGGAAGTTCATCTATAAGCCATGAGATATTATCATCAATAGTTATAGCTTTTAATGGAGCATACTTAACTCTAATATTACCGATAGGTTCATACTTATCACTAGTTAATTCATAGGTTATATCAGCACCCATTCTCTCTAATGCTTTAAACGCTTCGATTCTTGTTTCATTAAGTGTAACACCCTCTAAAACAACATCAGAGTCTGGAGTGATAGCAGCAGCAACTCCAAAGAAAAAAGCACTAGATGGATCAGCTGGAACTCTAATAGTAAGTGGAGATAAAAGCTCTTTCATAGGTGTAATAGTAGTTTGAAGCCCATCAACTTTTATATCAGCACCCATCCCTTTTAACATCCTCTCAGTATGATCACGAGATAGTTCAGGCTCTCTATATTTACAAACTCCATTAGATCTTAATGCTGCTAAAATCATACAAGATTTAACTTGTGCTGAAGCGATTTTAGATTCATAATCAAAAGCATTAAGAGATGAACCCCTTATACTTAATGGTGCTAGATTTGAATCATCTCTACCATCAAATTTTGCTCCAATATCACGAAGTGGTTGTGTAACCCTTTTCATAGGGCGAGAACGGAGATACTTATCACCAGTTAGTATAAAATGCCCCTCTGCTGAACTTAAAAGCCCACAAAAAAGTCTCATACCAGTACCAGAGTTACCACAATCTAAAATCTCAAAAGGCTCTTTGATTCCATCTGATGAGATTCTTATAGTCTCACCATCATCTTCCACCTTAGCCCCTAGATTTTTAACAATCTCTAACGAGTTTAAAGTATCTTCTGCTCTTAAAAAGTTTGTTATCTCACTAGTTCCATTTGCCAACATAGAAAACATAACACTACGGTGAGAGATAGACTTATCTGGTGCTATCTCAGATATTTTCAATGAAAACTTTTCAGATGGTGAAACTTCAACTAAACTCATCTAAGCCCTATCCCCAACTCATCTTTAAGAGAGTTTAAAATAGCATCCATAGATGTTGTTATATCATCCTCTTCCAATGTTTTAGTATCTGATTGTAAAGCAAATCTAATAGATAAACTTATGTTGTCACCTAAGCTATCATCACTATATCTATCTACTGGATAGAAGTTGATAAGCTCTTTTGTACCATTTTTTTCTATAACATCTTTTACTTTAGAGTAACTCATATCTTTTGGCATAATGATACTTAAATCTCTAAAAGAGATCTGATATTTTGAGCTTTGTTTAGCTGTTTTTAGAGCAAAAGGTAGTTTTGAGAAATCTAATTCACAAAGATATGTAACATCTAAATCATAATCATCTTCAACATTTGGATGAACTCTAAACAACTCACCAATAGATTCACCAGCAACAATAACCTCTGCTGATTGGTAAGTGTGAGATAAGCTATGTTTAGTTTCATACTCTTTTAACTCAAAATCGCCTATTATATCAGCTACTTTTTGACTAAACATCGCAAAATCAACTTTAGCTGGTTTACCAGAGTTAGCAAGAGATTCTTTCTCCTTATCTCCACTCCAAAGGATAGCTATATTCATAGATTCTTCCCTTTTAGAGTTAAAAACTGAACCAACTTCAAAAAGTTTTATAGATGAGTAACCATTTTTCTTATTTAATGATGCTGCTTTTAGTAAACCTGTTAAAAGTGTAGGTCTTAGTGTATCAAGTGTATTTACAATAGGGTTTAAAAGCCCTATCTCCTCACCTATCGTTTCAAAACCATACTTTTTAAGTGTTTTTTCCTCATCAAATACAAAATGGATAGATTCAAAAAATCCACTTTGTGCTGTACGATGTCTATATATAGATTTTTTCTTATATTCAAAATAATCATCTTTAAGTTTGTTCTCTTCAGTTAAAACGAAAGGTTTTGATGGGATATTATCTATACCAACTAAACGAACAATCTCCTCAACAATATCTTGTTTATTTACAATATCATGACGGTATGGTGGAACAGTAACAACTATGCTATCTGATAAAGATTTTGATGTATCAAACCCTAGATTTTTTAGAATTTTACCAACTCTAACTTTATCTATCTTAGCCCCTATAATCTCATCAATCTCATCTTTTGTTATACTAACAACTTTATCATTTTTATTTTCACAAATCTCAATAGTACCACCAAAAACAGATGAGTTTGAGTTGTTTTCAATCAAGCTTAAACAAAAATCTATACCTTGATTAAGTTCAGGTTCACTACCTCTTGATGTTTTATAAAACATAGGACCAGCTTCAATCTTATTTATAGACATCTTTTTTGAGATAATATCTGGTGGTATATAACTAGCTTCAAGTAAAACTATCCCCTCGTCATAAGTTACTTTAGATACATCATCTTGGATAATTCCAACAGTTGATGCTTTCTCATCAGCAGTTATTACTGCGTAACCTTTATCATCCTCTTGAAGTTTTATCTTAGCAACTGTGTCATCACCAGAACAGAAAAATTTATAATCATAAGCTCTTAAGATAACACCACTACTTTGTGTAGTATAAAGCATAATAGATTCTATATCTGTATCTCTTTTATCTTCGATTTGTGCTAAACGAAGTTTAACAATTAATGGAACTCTTAAATCTTTTAACTCTATCGCTCTATAACGAAGATCTACATTTAAAACTTTATCATGTGAGATAGATAAGATTCTACCAATTCCAACTCTTCTCTCTACATTATCATTAAAGTTATTTTTAAGTATAGGTCTATCATAAGCAGCACTTAAATCTCTAGCAACACCACGAACACTTAAACAATCACCTCTATTTGCTGTCAACTCAAGCTCAATAAGATCATCATTAAAGATAGGGTTTTCACTAACCTCTTGACCTAGTTCATATCTCCCCATACTTGGATCTAACTCTAAGATACCAGCTTGACAATCTTCAAGACCAATCTCTCCAGCAGAACAGATCATCCCCTCACTATCAACACCTCTAAGTTTAACAGGTTTTATAACTAAACCAGAAGGCATCTTAGCACCAATAGTAGCTACTACAACATCAAGCCCTTCACGAACATTTGAAGCACCACATACTATTTGACGAACACTACTACCTATATCTACTTTACATACATTTAGTTTATCAGCATCTGGATGTTTCTCACACTCTATAACCTTACCAAATACTATCTTCTCTGGAACTCTGTATGATTTGATTCTATCAACTTCTAGTCCGATAGAGTTAAATGTTTTTGCTAAATCTTCAGTTGAAATATCACTTAAATCGATCCACTCATTTAACCAACTTCTAGTTATTATCATTGAAACTGCTCCAGTAATTTAATATCTCCCTCAAATAAAGAGCGAAGATCTCCAATCTGATGAATTAACATCGCAAATCTCTCTACACCTAAACCAAAAGCGTAACCACTAACATTTTCATATTTAACAGCTTCAAATACATTTGGATCAACGATTCCACAACCTAAAACCTCTAACCAACCAGTCTTAGAGCATACTCTACAACCTTTACCTTTACAGAAAACACAAGAGATATCAACCTCTGCTGATGGCTCTGTGAAAGGGAAAAATGATGGACGGAAACGAACATCAATATCACCAAACATATACTTTAAAAAATCTTCTAAAATATACTTTAAATTAGCAAAAGATACTTTACCCTTTTCATCAACAAGTAAACCCTCGATCTGATGAAACATAGGTGTATGTGTGATATCATAATCACGACGGAAAACAGCACCTGGAGCTATCATACGGATAGGTGGTTTTGTACTCATCATAGTTCTTATCTGAACTGGAGAAGTGTGTGTACGAAGAAGCATCTCATCTTTAAAATAAAAAGTATCTTGCATATCACGCGCTGGATGGTATTTAGGCAGATTTAATGCCTCAAAGTTATTAAAATCATCCTCAACCATACCACCTGTTTTAACAGCAAAATTCATCGCTGAAAAATACTCCACAATTCTATCCATTGTTTCCATCACTGGATGTAAAGCACCAGCCTCACTTTTTGAACTATAAAGTGAAACATCGATAGCTTCAGCTTTCATAGCCTCTTGAAGTGCCAATGTTTGTAGTGTTATTTTCTTAGCAGTAAACTCATTCATAAGAGCAGATTTATGTGTGTTTAAATCTTTTGCTATTTGTGCTTTTTGATCATTTGGGGCAGTCTTCATTTTAGCGAACTCTTGTGCTAAAACACCTTTTTTCCCAAACACAGATAAACGAATCTCCTCAAGAGTTTCTACATCCTGTGCCTTATCTATTTTATCGTACCATTCTTTCAATAAAATCACCCATAATTATAAAATTTTGAACGATTATATAAGAATTAGTATTATAAATAGCTTCATATTAAATTTATATGCTACAATTATGTAAACTTACTAAAAAAAAGGAAATTAAAATGTGTCTATTTTGTAAAATTGTAAATAAAGAGATACCATCAAATGTTATCTTAGAGGATGATGATTTTTTAGCATTTCACGATATTAACCCTAAAGCTCCTATACATATATTAGTGATTCCAAAAAAACATTTTGATAGTTTTAACGATGTTAACCCTGATACTATGTTAAAAATGACACCATTTATCCAAAATGTTGCTAAAGAGGTTGGTATAGATAAAAGTGGTTATAGAGTGATAACAAACATTGGTGAAAATGGTGGTCAAGAGGTTCAACATCTACATTTTCATGTTTTAGGTGGAGCTAAATTAAAATGGGATCATTTTAGTGATTCTGATACACAAGGTCACTTTTAAGGATCACTTATGCTCAAACATATACTTATAGCAACATCACTCTCGTGTTTGTTGCTTTCTCAAACACTACAAGAGTTTAAAGATCAACAAACACAAGGTTATCAATCCTACAAAAAATCTCAAGAAGATGGATTTAAAGCTTACCAAAAAGAGCAACAACAAGCTTTTGAGAACTATAAAAAAGGATTAAGTAAACTTTGGGAGAATCCTGAACTATCATCAAAGAAAAAATGGATCTCTTATACAGAAGATAAAAAAACACAAACAGATGTAGATTTTGAGAAAGAAACTATTGTTGTAAAAACAATAGCATCATCTGCTAAAGAGGCTAAACAAAAACTTCAAATTGCGTTAGCTAAAGCGATAACCGTAGATACAAAAACTGTTCAAGAGACCGATCCACTTGAAAAAATATTATCTAAAATCAAAAAACCTACTGGTGTAGTAGATTCTAAAGTGAAAGCAGAGCCTATACTATCAACTGTGATCTTCAAAAAACCACCAACACAAAAAAGTGTAAAAATGTATGTAGATAAACATATCAATAGTAATAATATTAAGATCAAAAAATCTAAAAAAGTTAAATATGCTAATATTTATAGTGTAGCTGTTGAACTTCCGAAAAACTCTATGGTTAAAAGATCTAAAATATACTATGAAGATATAAAACATAACTCAAAAATTCAAAAACTACCTATATCATTGGTTTTTGCGATAATGCACTCTGAGAGTAGTTTTAACCCTAGAGCTAGATCCCATATTCCAGCATTTGGTTTAATGCAAATCGTTCCAAAAACAGCAGGGATAGATTCTTATAACTATCTATATAAAAAGAAAAAACTAGTTACTAGCTCTTACCTCTACAATAGTAAAAATAATATCAAAATGGGTACAGCTTATCTTCATATTTTGTATTACCGTTATTTAAGAAAGATAAAGAATCCAACTAGTAGGCTTTACTGTACCATAGCTGCTTACAACACTGGTGCTGGAAATATAGCCTACGCTTTTACAAAAAAGTACAATATGAATAAAGCAGCACCTATCATAAACTCTATGACACCTGATGAAGTTTATGCTAAATTGATGAAAGATTTAAGATGGGATGAACCAAAACACTACCTTAAAAAAGTATCTAAAAGGATGGCTCAGTACAAAAGAGTTTATGGTGTATAAAAAGATTCTAAAAGCTAAATAGCTTTTAGAAATCTAAGCTGGACAACCTTGTATATCACCCATATCGATAGATGAACCACCACCAGAGATCATCTCCTCATTCTCTTTTATCAACTTACCATTATGTATAATAGAGTAAGTGATTTTAGTTGTATCACGGATAGTATTGATAGTTGAACAGTATGTCTCAACAGAAGCCATAACCCAACGACCAGCAGTAACATCATCACCATCTGAATTGAAACTATAAGTTAAGTGTAGAGTGTTAAATTTACAAGGGTGAGACTCAGCTCTCACAACCTCACCATCAACCTCTAAATCTGTAACAGTTTTACCTTGATTTTTAGGAATCAAGATAATATCTGTCGCACTACAAGTGATAAGACCAGCTAAAAAATACTCAACAGGTGATATAGTTGGACAATCTATAATAAAACTACTTTTAGCAGTTTTAGCTTCAAACTTCATACCATCTTGGTGTTTTATAGTTACTTTCATTTTTACCCTCTTTTTTGAAAATTATATCGTTATTTACTTATTTTAATTTTATTTATCAAATCAACTAAAACAGATTCATCTACCATCTGTATCTCTGATTTATCGTATATGGTAAGAAAATAAACAGTAGTCTCTATCTTAATATAATAGTAGATTCTATAACCTGCTCTTTTACCTTTATTCTTATTAGTATTTGCTAATCTGATTTTATATAGATTTGTTTTTATTGATGTTGATTGTAGATGTAAATCATCAAAGTTATTTACTAATTCTTTAACATCATCTTTTATTAGATTATATTTTTTTGATAATTTTTTAAACTGCTTATCAAATAAAGGTACAGTTCTAAACTCCACCAAATAACTCTGATATAGGTTTAGATCTATTTTCTTGTATATCTTGTAAAGCCATCTTTATATCATTTGCTATTTTATGCTCTTTTTTATAGACCAACTTATAAAGTGTTGATTTTATCTCATCTTGTATATTGATACCACTTTTTAGGATATCATCATATAGATTATCTTCTATTTGTAATTGTATAGTTCGCATAATATCTCCTATAAAAAAGGTTTTCATCCAAAACCTCGAACTCAATCGAGGCTGAAAGATGAGAAATATATTAGATTCTTATTTTAAATAATTTTTAAAATACTCTAACTGTTCTAAAGTTCTTACTGTTGAAGTTCCACCTGCTGATGTTCTAGCATCCATAGAGTGTCTTAGTGCTAAAAATTCCATTACATCTTCAGAGATTCTATCATCTATCTCTTTTAGATATTTAAACTCCATTTTAGATAGATCTACACCTATCTCTTCCCCTTTAGCAACAGCACGACCTGTTATGAAATGAGCTTCTCTAAAAGGTATATCACATTTTTCAACTAAATAATCAGCTAAATCGGTAGCACTTAGATGCCCAATAGCACAAGCACTCTCCATATTTTTAGCTTTTACCTCCATAGTTTTGATAGCTTCTTTTAGAATCTCTAAAGATATTTCAGCTGTTTCTATCGCATCAAAAACACCCTCTTTATCCTCTTGAGTATCTTTGTTATAAGCTAATGGTAAACCTTTCATAACTGTTAAAAGTCCCATAAGAGAACCATAAACACGACCTGTTTTA
>CAYLNF010000032.1:12194-12519 GCA_964385165.1 uncultured Sulfurimonas sp. | reverse complement strand
ATGAACTATCTTTAGATGATGATTTAGATGATGAGATTGAAGATGAACTATCTTTGAATGATGATAGTGATGCTGTTCTTGACAAAGAGGAAGTTCAAGAGGTTAAAGAGCTTTTTAATGAGATAGAGCTTGATGATGATATAGAGGATAATATAGAGATAGATAAAGATTTAGAAGATGGGTTATCTCTTGATAGTTCAGATGAAACTATATCTATCAATGACGATATATCATTTAATGATGATGAAGATTCTTTAGATGACGAAATCTCTATCGGTGATGAGCTTGAAGATGATTCATCTGATGATGAAATATCATTCAACGA
>CAYLNF010000032.1:0-12094 GCA_964385165.1 uncultured Sulfurimonas sp. | reverse complement strand
TGATGAAGATTCTTTAGATGACGAAATCTCTATCGATGATGAGCTTGAAGATGATTCATCTGATGATGAAATATCATTCAACGATGATGAAGATTCTTTAGATGACGAAATCTCTATCGATGATGAGCTTGAAGATGATGTTTTAGAGAATCAGGAACAACCTTTAGATGATGAGATAACTATCGATGAAGATGAGAATAATTTTGAGGATGAGAATTTGGAACAACAGATAGAAGATGCTGTAAATGATCTAAGTCAAGAGGAGTTAGATAGTGAAGTTGATGAGGAGACACTTATCAATATTGTCGCAAAAGATATAGATTCATTAACAACAAGGGAATTAAAAATTGCTATTGGTGAAGAGGTTGATGATGAAGTTGAAGAGGAAAATGTAGAGAGTGAAGATATCGCTATAACTCCTACTCCAGAACCAGTTACACAAGAGAATATAGATGTTGATACTTCAACAGAAAATGATGGTGTAGCTCAACTAAAAACTCTACTTGAAGCTCTAACAGATAAAAATGTTGCTGCTTCATTAAAAGGTATGAAAATAAGTATCAATATAACTCTAGGTGATAACTAATGTATAAAAAAAATGGTGTTGTTTTAGTTTTATCAGGTCCAAGTGGAGCGGGAAAAAGCTCTCTTATAAAAAAGATTGAGAACGATATAGGTGATTACTATTTCTCCATCTCAACAACTACCCGCCCCATTAGAGATGGTGAAGTTGATGGTGTTCACTACCATTTCGTAAGTGAAGATGAATTTAAAAAAGATATTGAGAATGATAACTTTTTAGAACATGCTATTGTTCATGGTAACTACTATGGAACATCACTAAAACCTGTTCGTGAAGCGTTAAGTAAAGGTAAACTTGTTATTTTTGACATTGATGTTCAAGGAAATACTGCTATTAACAACCGTTTGGGTGATATAACAACATCTGTTTTCATCACACCACCAACACTTTCAGAATTGAAAAAAAGATTAGATAACCGCTCAACAGATTCTCAAGAAGTTATAGCAACAAGAATCAAAATGGCAAAAAGAGAGGTACAAAGAATCTCTGAATATGATTATCTTATCATCAATGATGATTTAGATATGGCTGCTAGTGTATTAAAACAGATAGCGATAACAGCAAGAGTAAAAATCCCAACTGATAAAATAAATGAATTTGTTCAAAAATGGGAAGATATAGAACAGTAAAAATATATAATTATTTATGATAAGAGTAGTCACAGCAAATTGTAGATATACTCTCATCAATTAATCTAACAAGAAGGATATAAAATATGGGAATGCCTAGTGGAACAGAACTATTAATAATTTTCGGAATTATAGTGCTATTATTTGGTGCTAAAAAGATACCTGATTTAGCAAAAGGTCTTGGTAAGGGAATCAAAAATTTCAAAAGTGAAATGAAAGATATCGACGAAGTAGCAACACAAGAGCCAAAAAAAGTTGAAGGTAACGAAGAAGTAGCATCTACTCAAGCACCTAAAACAACTACAACACAAGCATAGTATCTTGAAACAACGCGTATCATCTCTTTTAAGAGAAAAATTTGGTCATGAAGTTGTTTTAGAGAAACCAAAAGATCGCTCTTTTGGTCACTTTGCTACTCCAATCGCTTTTTCATTAGCAAAAGAGTTAAGAAAATCACCTATGATTATCGCTCAAGATTTGGCTTCATCTTTTGATGATGACACATCTGTATTTTCAAATGTAGAAGCTGTAAAAGGTTATCTAAATTTCCGTTTAAGTGAAGATTTTTTAAATGAGTATGCTGTATGGGCTTTAGATAACCCTACTAAATTTGGTAAGCAAGAGAAAAATCAAAAAATACTTTTAGAGTTTGTAAGTGCTAATCCTACTGGACCTTTACATATTGGTCATGCTCGTGGTGCTGTTTATGGTGACACTCTTTATAAACTAGCAAAACATCTAGGTTACGATATAACTGCTGAGTATTATGTAAATGATGCTGGAAATCAGATAGACCTGCTTGGTTTATCTATCCAACTTTTTGGTCGTGAAAATATCCTAAAAGAGAAAGTGGAGTATCCAGAATCTTACTATCGTGGTGATTACTTAGAAGATTTAGCACAAGGTGCTGTTGAAAAATTTGGTATAGAGATCTTAAGTGATGAATCTCGCCAAAAAGAGTTAGCACTTTGGGCTAAAGATGGTGTTATGGAGATTATCACTTCATCTCTAGCAGATATAAACATAAACTTTGATACATTTGTAAACGAATCTTCACTTTATTCTGACTGGGATAGAGTTATGGAGAAGATGGGTGATGGTATCTACAAAAAAGATGGAAAAGTATGGATAGCTTCTGAGTCTAAAGGTGATGATAACGATAGAGTTGTTGTTCGTGAAGATGGAAGACCTACATACTTGGCTGGTGATATTGTTTACCATAACCAAAAGTTTGAGAGAGGTTATGACCACTATATCAACATTTGGGGTGCTGACCATCACGGTTATATAGCTCGTGTAAATGCTGCTATTGAGTTTTTAGGTTACGATTCTTCTAAGCTTGAAACTCTACTATCTCAAATGGTATCTTTACTTAAAGATGGTGAACCATATAAAATGAGTAAAAGAGCTGGTAATGTGATTCTTATGAGTGATATTGTTGAAGAGATTGGAAGTGATGCTCTTAGATTTATCTTTGCTTCTAAAAAATCAGATACTGCTTTAGAGTTTGATTTATCAGAGTTTAAAAAACAAGATAGCTCAAACCCTATCTTTTACATACAATATGCTCATGCTAGGATTCAAACTATTTTAGGCAAATCTAAATTCTCAAAAGATGAGATCTTAGCATCTAGCCTAAAATCACTTGATGAAAATGCTGATAGCCTACTGTTTGATGCTCTATTACTCCCTGAGGTTATAGAGGATGCTTTTAATTCTCGTCAGATTCAAAAGCTAACTGATTACTTAAAATCGTTAGCATCATCACTTCATAAGTTCTACTACGATTGTAGAATCATTGGAAGTGAAGATGAAGCTAAACTTTTAAAACTGTTTTTAATTGTAGCTTTATCACTAAAAACTGGTCTTTCTCTGCTTGGTATCGAAGCAAAAGATCATATGAGTAAAGAGGAGGAGTAACCTCCACCTCTTTAACACTACAAAAACCCCTTACTACTCCAATTATCAAAAATTTATCAAATTAGTTCAAATTAAGAGAGATTTTATCATAATATATGTTACTATTACCAAATATATGAATTAAATAAACTATGGAAAAAATTATGAGTATTAAAATAAGAAAAGCAAATGAAGATGATTCTGCCTTTTTAGCACAGATGATGCTACAAAGTTGTAGAGCTGGTAAGAAAGAGGGAATCTATGACTTAATCTTTAATGAAGATAGTGATGAGGCTTTACTTACTAAACTGGAAAAGCTTACAAAAGTAAACACAAAAAACCATTGCCATTATAACAATTTTTTGATAGCTGAACTTGATGGTGAGAATGTTGGTACACTATGTAGCTATGAACCTAGAATCGCAACTAAAGAGGTTTTTATAGAATCACTAAAAGAGTGTGGATGTGCTGATGATATAGCTGAAACATTAGAGGTTATATATGAGTGTGATTTCAACCTTAACAAAAGAACACTAATGTTTGACTATATGGAAGAGGTTGATGGTTTTATAGATGTTGGTGTACTAAAAGCATTAATGCAAAAGTCACTACTAACTGCTAGACTTAAAGGTTACAGAATCGCTCAAACTATCATAGAGATAGGTTCACTAGAATCTAAACTACTTTATGAAAAGTTAGGTTTTTCACAAGTTGAAGAGAAAGAGTGTGAACTTTACAGAGAAAAGTTTGGTCGTACAGGTCTAACTCTTTTAGCTATCGAGTTTTAAAAATAGTGTTGGGGAGAAAGCTTTAGTCCCTACTCTCACTTTGGAGCCGATAGTTATACTTTTGGCTTCATTTGAAGTTATAATAACCTCAACTATCTGTTGAGCTATCGCTATGATAGCAACATAGATAACATCAACTTTTACTATATCTAAAACTTCACCCTCAAAAGAGAATTTTTGAGTGCCACTTGTTTGTAAAAGTATATCCTTTACAGATCCATAATCTAAAACTTTACCATCTTCTAAAACAACCACACGAGATGCTAGTTTATATATCTCACTAGGATCATGTGATACCATTATTGTAGTTGAGCCAAACTCTTTATGTAGAGCTAAAAGCTCACTTTGTAGTTTTAACCTCATAGTTGAGTCTAATGCTGAAAACGGCTCATCCATAAGTAAGAGTTTTGGTTTATTCATAAAAGCTCTACATAAAGCAACTCTCTGTTTTTGACCACCACTTAAACTATTTGGAAAACGGTTTTTAAGCTCATAAAGTTCTGTCACACTTAAAAGATAGTGAGCTAATTTTTTATCATCTTTTACAAAGAGTAGATTCTCTTCAACACTCATATTCTCAAAAAGAGCATAATCTTGAAAAACAAAACCTATACCCCTATTTTGAACATCTAAAAATCTACCACCTTTATCTTGCCAAATAGAGCCATCAACATCGATAACACCATCAGCTTTCTCCAAACCAGCTAAGATTCTTAAAAATGTACTTTTTCCACTTCCACTTTTTCCACTAAGAGCTATAAACTCACCAGATTCTACCTCTAAGTTTAGCTCCAATAACATCTCCCCTACACTACCGTGAAGTTGTTTTGTTATATCAATTTTAATCATAGATATTATTGTTTAGAACTATTTTTTTTAGAATCTACTTTTATTTTCTTATGACGAGGTTTCTTTTTTTTAGTTTTATTTTTCGGTATAAAAGGTGTTGGAGTAAACCCTTCCATCACCATCTCCTCAATCTCCATCTTAATTAGAAACTCTATATTTGTCAATAATTTTTCATCATCAGGAGATACAAACAGTATAGATTCACCAACCTCATCAACAAGTTTTAAAGCTTTAAAATAGTTATCTGCCTCTATTGGTAGATCGTAGTTTATTATCAACTCTATATTTTCAACTGTTACAGATTGTAAAATCATATCTGTTGTTATAAGTATGTTTAACTCTTTATCATTAAAAGATTTAACAGTTTTTTCAACAACATCTTTTTTATGATTTCCATGTATAGCAAAACAATTTAAACCTAAATCTTTTAAGTAAAAATACAATTCATCAGCACTTTTTTTACTTTTTGTGAGGATGATAATCTGCTTATTTAGATGATTTTTTAAAACCAACTCTAGCATATTTTGTTTATCGTGTTGAGCAACAAAAAATGTACCCATTTTTGTTCTCTTTGCTATACTTATATTGTCGTAGTATTTTTTAACTTCCATAGTTTTATAACCCTTGTAAACTTTTTATTTTGTTTTCTCTACAACATCTGATTTAGAAGATTCTTGATCTAACATCGCCATCCCACTCATGATGAGATATGTCGCAAGTGTGAACCCTAAAGCTATCATAATTACTTTTTTTATCTTTTGTAGTTTATCCATAAATAAAATTTTATCTAAATTTAACAGTTTTGTAACACAAACTTTATATTATTACGAAAATGTTTTGAAGGTTATATATATGAAAAAATTAATTCCATTATCTATAGTGGTTTTAACTTCACTTTATGCGACAGAAATTGAATTAACACAAATCGATGTTGAATCAACTCTTATAACTGAAGTTAGCCAAACAGCTAAAGTATCAGCAGATTTAGCTCAAGCTTTAAGTACGACTATTCCTAGTATCGATATGAATCGCCGTAGTGGAATTGCCAATGATATATATATCCGTGGTCAAAAAAGAGATAACATCTCAGTTGAAGTGGATGGCACAAAAACTTGTGGTGCTTGTGTAAATAGAATGGATCCACCAGTTTCTCATGTTTTAGCTTCTCAAATCGATGAAGTTGAAGTTATCGAGGGTCCTTATGATGTTGAAACATTTGGAACTATGAGTGGTGGTATCAAGATAAAAACAAAAGCACCTACAAAAGAGGCTCATGGTGAAGTAAATATGGCTTATGGTTCATTCAACTATAAAAAAGTTGGTGCTACTGCTAGTGGTGGTAACGATAAAATCCGTTTACTAATCAGTGCTTCATCAGAATCTAGTGATCAATATAAAGATGGTGATGGTAACACAATGTCTCAACAACTATCTAACTATGTAGCTGGTACAACGATAGCTGGAACTGCTTATCAAGATAAATATAAAGATATGAGAGCTTATGTAAAAAGAAGTGTAATGGCAAAAGCTTTTGTAAAAGTGAATGAGGATCAAAATCTTAAACTTAGTGTAACAGCAAACAGAAGTGATGATGTGTTATATCCAAACTCTAAAATGGATGCTATCTATGATGATTCAAATATATATAATGTTGAATACAACATAAATAACATAACTGATAGTTTTGAAAACCTAAATATCCAATACTATAAATCTGATGTAGATCACCCAATGGGTACTGATTATAGATTATCATCAACTGGGACAAACCCAACAACAGGTTTACCAAACTCTATCATAACAAACTGGTTAACAACAGATATGGAGGGTTTAAAACTTAAGAACTCATTTAACATAGCTGGTCATAAACTTGTATTTGGTTTAGATTTTAGTGAGAGAAACTGGGATGGTCACTATGAAAAAGATGGTTTACCTCTTATGGGTGGTAGAAAAAGTATAGACAATGCTATCACTAAGAATAGTGCTGTTTTTGCTAAACTACTTAAATCATTTGGTGATTTAGATGTTAGTTTTGGAGCTAGAATAGATTCAACAGATATAACAAATGATGGTACATTACAAGATAACGACTACACAGGTTTTAATGCTAATATATTAACAACATACAACCTAAACTCTGATAGTAAAATGTTTGTTGGAATCGGTCAAGCTTCTCGTGTTCCTGATGCTAGAGAGCTTTACTTTGTTAGTTCAATGGGTAATGTTGTTGGTACTGATACACTAGATCAAACAACAAACAGAGAGTTAGATTTAGGTTATGAGATATCTTCTGAACTATTTAGCTTCAAAATCAAAGGTTTCTACTCTCAACTTAGTGATTATATCTATATCAAAAAAGGTGTAGCAACAAACGCTTTTGAAAATATAGATGCGACAATCTACGGAACAGAGATCACATCATCTATCTATGCTACTGATGATATTACATTTGATATGGGTCTATCATATAAAGTTGGTGAGAAAGATCAACCTTTAGCTGGTCAAACAGATAAAGATTTAGCAGATATAGCACCACTTAGAGCAAATGTAGCATTAAACTATGAGTATAAAAAAAATTCTATCGCAACATTAGAGGTTCAAACTTCTGATAAATGGGATAAAATAGATAGCGATAATGGTGAGCAAGTGTTAGATAGCTGGAGTGTTGTAAATATGAAAATTAAACACGCTGTTAACAAAAACTTTGATTTTACATTTGGTGTAAATAATATGTTTGATGAGACTTATGCTTTAAGTAACACTTATGTAGATTTAACACTTGTAACTTCAGGTACAACAGATATTATGGTTGTAAATGAACCAGGTAGATATATATATACAAATTTAGATTTTAAATTCTAAAACTTCTATAAAGGGGGTTCATCTCCCCCTCTTACAATTTTCAAATTTCCCCTTTCATAATTTGGGTTTATTAACACAAACAAGCTAAAATCTATTTATGATAAAAAGAATCCCTACTAAAAAAATATTTGTTGGTAATGTAGCTGTTGGTGGTGACGCACCTATTAGTACACAATCTATGACATACACAAACACTCGTGATGTAGATTTAACTGTTGAGCAGATAAAAAGACTCCATTTTGCTGGTTGTGATATAGTTCGTTGTGCTGTTGTTGATGAGGATGATGCTAAAGCTTTAAAATCTATAAAAGAGCAGATAGAACTTCCTCTTGTTGCTGATATACATTTTAACCACAAACTAGCACTTATCGCTTCTGAAGTTGTTGATTGTATCAGAATCAATCCAGGTAATATTGGCTCAAAACAAAAAGTTGCTGAAGTTGTAAAAGCTTGTCAAGAAAGAAATATACCTATAAGAATCGGTGTAAATGCTGGAAGTTTAGAAAAAGAGTTTTTAAACAAATATGGTCAAAGTGCTGAGGGGATGGTAGCATCTGCTGAGTATAACATCAAATATCTTGAAGATTTAGGGTTTGATGATATTAAAATCTCACTAAAAGCTAGTGATGTTCAAAGAACAGTAGATTCATACAGAATGTTAAGACCTAAAAACCACTACCCTTTCCACTTAGGTGTAACAGAAGCTGGAACACTTTTTCATGCTACTGTAAAAAGTTCTATCGGTTTAGGTGCTTTACTCCTTGATGGAATTGGCGATACTATGAGAGTAAGTATAACTGGGGAATTAGAGGAAGAGATAAATGTAGCAAGAGCGATTTTAAAAGATTCTGGAGCTATGCCTGATGGTTTAAATATCATCTCATGCCCAACTTGTGGAAGAATTGAAGCAGACTTAGTAAGTGCCGTAGCTGAGATAGAGAAAAGAACAGCACACATAAAAACTCCACTAAATGTTTCAGTAATGGGTTGTGTAGTAAACGCGATAGGTGAAGCAGCTCATGCTGATGTAGCTATCGCTTACGGTAAAGGTAAAGGTTTAGTTATGGTTAAAGGTGAAGTTGTCGCAAACCTTGATGAAGCTGAACTTGTAGATAAATTTGTCTATGAAGTTGAAAAGATGGCAGAGTAAACCAAAATAGTTACTCCTTTGAGAATCTTTTTAAATTAGATTCTCTTTTCTTTTTCATCCATAATTTATATAGCTCATTTTTATCTATCTTTTTTATAGATACACTATCTCTATATCTTTTTTGAGTATATCTACTACCAGATGGTTTTAGTGATGAATCTTTAATAGTAGCATACTCAAAATCTCTACTATTTTCATTGTATCTTAAAATATCACCATCCTTAGTCTCTATCCAGTTTAAGTACTGATCCCCTTGTGCTTTAGCTTGAAATGTTGAACCATCAGATTGTCTAAAATCTCTAACAACACTTAATGCTGGTGCAGAATATAAAAGCTCAACCATTAAAAATAGAAGTGATAAAAATCTCATAAATATCCTTAGTTTATATTTAGGCTCATCATAGAACCTCTTTGTGATATATCTGTAATCTTAGTCCCAAATGCTGTAATATTTGGTGAATAAAACAATGCCCTCTCCCCACCATTAGTGTTATAATCTAAACCTGTATCTCTAGCTTCAACCAGATCAACACCCTTATCATCTGTGTATATATTTACACTATTATATGCTAAATTTTCATAAGTTAATCGATTCTCATTTATATGCCAGATAGCGATACCACCATTAAAGATTCCAGCTAAGGAGTATAAACCTTTATCGTAGCCACTGTTGTTTCTATTTTCTAAAAGGTAGTAGTGATTAGCACTAATAGGTATCTTTACGATATTAGAATCATCTGATGATGTTTCGTTTAGATAGACAAACCCTAAATCCTCAACAGGGGTAATCCAACCTAGAAATACTTTACACCAAGCTGATAAATGTGTTGGTGTATTCCCAGCTGGTTCAAAACCATTTTGAACTGCCCAAGACCCAGCACCCATAAGCCCAAAGAAACCTATACCACCACTACTAGTATCAGCAGTGTTATAAAGATCAGGTAATGAAAAAGCTGTGTGAGCAAGTTCATGAGCTATTATCCCGATAGTAGCATCTTTAGGATTCATAATATTATGTTTTTCGCCAAACAAAGCATATTTACCTTGATCTTCACACCCCATAATAGTTACACCATCAAGAGTTGGTGTGTAGCTAGGTGATGTACAATATTGATGAGCCCAAATACCATTTGATACATGTCTCCCCTCATAAGAATCCTCATAACCAGCTATAATGAAAGTCAAGATCAGCTCATTTGATGTTATATGACCATCACCATCACTATCATAATTTGAAAAATCTATATAATTATTTGCTAATTTTAAAGAATCTGATAGATCTGGATAAACTTTTGAGCTAAAAGATAAACTTGATATATCAATATTTGGGTGATTTCTATCTAGTTTAACAGATACAACACCATCATCTATATCACCATAACTCTCTTTGGCTTTTTCAAACTCAAATTTACCATTGCTAACCTCTAAATAGTAATCATTTAACTGATGCTCATTTTTACCAAAAAGTTTATCACTCCAAACCAATGGTGTTGATTTTATTTGAATATTATTATAATTTACTAACACAACCAACATAGGTATAGAGCTTTCCCTATATGCTACCTTTGCTACATCTGTATTGATAACCGTATCGTTTGGGATAGAGTATATATAATCATTATTTGTAAACTCATCACCAACTACAACAAGTTTAGTATCGACCATAGGATCTGAAACAACCACCACATCATCACTAGTTGATGAAGTTATAGTTGAATTACAACCATAAAATAATAAAACTATTAAAAATAAAAAAACTCTCAAAACATAACCTATATAAATCTAATTTTAACCATTATACTGTGACATTTATTAATAAACAAGCAGAGCATAGATATAATTGCGAAAATACTTATATAGATAATAAAGGGAAATAATGATAACTTTTAGTGAGATGCTACTAAAGCTACAAGAATTTTGGATGAAACAGGGGTGTAACATAGTACAACCTTACGATATACCTGCTGGAGCTGGTACTTTTCACCCTGCTACATTTTTGCGTTCACTTGATTCTACTCCATGGGCTGTTGCGTATGTAGCTCCATCTCGCCGTCCAACAGATGGTAGATATGGTGAGAATCCAAATAGACTTGGAAGTTATTATCAGTTTCAAGCACTTATAAAACCATCACCAGATAATATTCAAGAGCTTTACTTAAAATCATTAGAGTTTTTAGGTCTTGATGTATCTAAACACGATATCCGTTTTGTGGAAGATAACTGGGAATCACCAACATTAGGTGCTTGGGGTCTTGGTTGGGAAGTTTGGTTAAATGGTATGGAAGTTACACAATTTACATACTTTCAACAAGTTGGTGGAATCGAGTGTAACCCTGTTGCTGTTGAGATAACTTACGGAACTGAAAGACTTGCTATGTATCTTCAAGGTGTAGATAATATTTTCGATATTGTTTGGAATGTTGATAAAGATGGAAATAAAACACTTTATAAAGATGTTCACAAAGAGAGTGAGATTCAATTCTCAAAATATAACTTTGAAGTAGCAGATACAGATATGCTTTTTGCTGAGTTTAATGCTAAAAGTGATGAGTGTCTAAAAGCGATAGAAGCTGGTTTACCACTCCCTGCTTATGATCTATGTATGATGGCATCAAACACTTTTAATGTACTAGATGCTAGAAAAGCAATCTCTCAAACAGAGAGACAAAACTACATACTTAAAATTCGTGAACTTTCAAAAGCTTGTGCTGAACTATACAAAGAGCAAGAATCTGAGAGAATCAAAAGAGTTAAAGGTTAATATATTACCTACATTAAAATTCTTAAAAAGGAACTATCTTGGGTACAACTCTTATAGGTCAAATCGATAAAATCCTTTTTGAGGAAGATAGCTTTTTTATCGCTGTTTTAAAAACTGGGGAAAAGATTAGTGGTAACTACTATGATAGTGATGTAAAAGATATAAAAGGTTCTGCTGTAACTTTGACTGGTTACTGGGAAGAGCATAAAAAATATGGTCAATCTTTTAAGTTTAACTCTATCAAAGTGAACCAAAACCAACTTTTCTTTTTTCTAAATAAAATAGTAAAAGGTTTCACTAAAAAACTAACATCTGAACTTATAGAAAAATTTGGTGAAGATGGTTTGATTGAGATTTTAGATAACGATATAGAGAGACTTTTAGAGTTTAGTGGAATCAAAGAAAAAAGACTAAAAAAGATTCAAACATCATGGAAAAAGTTTCGTTC
Organism: uncultured Sulfurimonas sp.; assembly: GCA_964385165.1. Taxonomy (GTDB): domain Bacteria; phylum Campylobacterota; class Campylobacteria; order Campylobacterales; family Sulfurimonadaceae; genus Sulfurimonas. The sequence continues at coordinate 125 of CAYLNF010000032.1, read as the reverse complement.
TATGAGAAAACTTGGTGAATTTCTAAGCCCTTTTGATGTCTCCCCTACACTTTTAACAACCATAGCTACGGCTATGAAAGATGTTGATGAGCCTTGTTCTAAAATCAAAAACAACCCATATATAC
>CAYLNF010000031.1:0-13051 GCA_964385165.1 uncultured Sulfurimonas sp. | reverse complement strand
TTAAATATCAATGAGATGAGTATTGATGGTGAAGAGGTTGATGATGAGTATGTTCTTAATCGTGAGAAATTTTTAAAAATCAAAATGCCAAATAGAGATGGTTTCGTACCAAATATCGATGGTGAAAATGGTCCAGAGAATGTTCGTAAGTTCTATGCTAATCCAGCAAATTTTGGTGCTAAAAAAGTTAATCCTGCTGAGAGATGTATGACAAACTGTCAAGAGAAGACAGCAGAGGTTGTTCATATCCAAAATGGTGGTATTACAGATTTCGAACCACCAATCTCAGTTAAAAGAGATTTACCACCAAAACCAGCAAGTGATATGGGATTTAATGTGATGGCTAATTACGAAAATAACTGTATGCCTTGTCATGGTGCTGATGGTATGGGTGCTCCAGTTATGGGTGATAAAGATGCTTGGGGTGCTGTAATTGCTAAAGGTATGCCAACTGTTTATAAAAATGGTCTTAATGGAATCAACGGTATGCCAGCAAAAGGTGGAGCTAGTGTTAGTGATGACGAGTTCAAACTATTAGTTGATTATATGGTTGATCATAGTAAATAAAAAACAAAGGAATAATTATGGAAAGAAGAAAATTTTTAAGTTTAACTTTAGGTGCATTAGCTTTAGCTGTTGTACCAGCTAGTGTAAAAGCTGAAGATTATAGAAAATTAAAGCCAACTGTATGGACTGCTCATACTGTTGATGATGCTATGAAAAATATGTATGGAACTACTAAAACTATTGAAGATGGTGTTAAGCTTACTGCTCCAAAAGTTGCTTCAAATGGTGGTGCTGTTCCAGTTAAATTTAGTACAAAAATATCTGCTAAAACAATCGCAGTATTTCAAGATGCTAACCCTGAATCTGCTGTATGTGTTTATAGTGTAAATGAATACTCTGTAAATGAATATGAGATTAAAATCAAAATGGGTAAATCAGGAACAATTACAGTTGTTGTTGAGGGAACTGATGGTAAATTATACTCAGCTAAACAAACTCTTGAAGTTGCGTTAGGTGGTTGTGAAGGTTAATCTTCATAAACTCTATTAAAATACAGATATTAAAGGAAACATTATGGCAGATTTTAAAGTTAAAGTTAAACCAAAACTAAAAAAAGGTGTAATCAAAGTTAAAGCTATGGCTAAACACGATATGGTTACATATAATCAAGCAGAGAAAAAATTAGGTGATAGAGAAAAAGCTGATTTTATCACTCGTTTTCTTGGTACAGTTAATGGTAAAGTTGTTATCGATATATCAACAAGTCAATTCTTATCTAAAAACCCTATCTTTAAATTTCAATTTAAAGGTGATGAGTTTAAAAAAGGTGATAAACTTATCATCGAATGTACAACTCGTTTAGGTAAAACAGGTAAAGGTAAAGGTAAAATTAAATAATTTTACTTAAAAATGGGGTTTATCCCCATTTTATCTATGGGATGTATAGGAAAATATGATGAATAAAATACTTAAAACTTTTCTTATCGTTCTAATACTTCAGTTAACACTTCAAGCTAGAGAAATCAACATAAATAAAATTGTTAATGATGCTAAAAAAAATGATAAACACCTTTTTGTATGGCTTCATAAAACAGATTGTGGTTATTGTGAGAGTATGAGAGAGTTTACACTCAATAATGATACTATCAAACCATTTATAGATAAATATTTTGTTTTTGTACATATAAATGTTTGGGAAAAAGATAAAGTTATATATAAAGATTTTGTTGGTGATGGTAGATCATTTGCTAAAAAAGTTGGTTATGATTTTTATCCAACTAGTCTATTTTTTGATGATAATGGTGATGTTGTATATGCTGAAGTTGGTTATAGAGATAATAAAGTGTTACCAAATGAGGAAAGATTTTATAGGATTTTAAATTTTATAAAAACAGATTCTTATAAAAAGATGGATTATGAAGATTATGAGTTTAATATACAAGAGGAGCTTTAATGGCAAGTAGTGATGTAGGAGTTGTTAAGAGCTTGTTTTATAGTGTAAAAAACTCAAATAGAGAGAATCCAGCAGAGTTAGAAGTAGATGAAGATGGTGTTTGTTTAGATAAATTTTATGCTAAAAACATCAATAGGTCTATATTAATAGCATCTGAACATAGTTATGATTTAGCTAAAGAGAATGGTATTGATATAGAGCTAGGCTCTTTGGGTGAGAATCTATTTATAGATATAAACCCTTACTTTTTAGCTGTTGGTTCAAAAGTTTATGTTGGTGATGTTATTTTAGAGATTACCCAACATTGTACTATCTGTAATTCACTCTCAAAAGTTGATGAAAAATTACCTGAACTTTTAAAAGCAGATAGAGGTGTTTTTTCTAAATGTATAAAAAGTGGTACGATTAAAAAAGGTGATAGTGTTAGATTTGAATAATCTTTACACTTAATAAAATTAGTTTCAAAGGAGAAACAATGAAAAAGATATATAGTTTAGCTGTTGCTTGTGTAGCAACGGTAACAATGATTGGTTGTTCAGCATCTGCTACTAAACCAGTAGAGGTAAAAAAAGTTCAAAAACCAGCAGTGATTCAAAGTGTACAAGTTTTTGAAGCAGATAACAAAGATGGAAAAATAACTCCAAAAACTATATCAGCAGATATGGCTAAAGTTGGATTAGCAAGTTCTGGTAATAACGATATGAATAAACCATTCTCTCAAAGATTTCCTAAACTTCACTATAAAACATACAACTTAGCTATGTTTAAAAATGATGATTTAACTATTAAACTTATCAAAAAATACCCTAATTTTGGTCTTTTAACACCAATGACTATGTCAATCTGGTCTGATGATGAGAAAAAAACTATGAAAGTAGCTACTTTAACTATTAACGGTATGGCTAGAGCAACAGGAATCCCTGTAACTGACCCTGATTTAGTAGCTTATGCTAGTATGGTAAAAAAAGGTCTTAAATCTGCTATGCCAAATGGTAAATTTCAAGAGTTAAACTTCACAGTTAAAGAGCCTAAAAACTCATTTGCTCAAACATTTAGTGCTGATGTAGAGATAGATGAAGATGGTAGTATGGAAGATTTCAGAGAAGATTTTGAATCTGAGTTTGAGGGTGAGATGGAACCTATCGGTTTCTTAATGCCAAATTATAGTAATGTTCAAGAGGATCTTTTTGAACCAGCTGGATATGATAAGTATGATTTTTATGTAACTTATTCTATCTGTAAATTTGATGTAATCTACCCAGTATCTAAACTTCATCCAGAAGCTGGTGCTTATGCTCCATGTTCAATGTTCCTTTATAAAAACAAAGATGAAGAAAAACTTCATGTTGGTTATTTAGGTGTTAAAAACTGGATAACAACATTAGATATAGAGGATCAAGAATCTATCAAACCACTACTTGAAGCTCAAGGTATGATTAACGATATTCTTACTGAGTTAACTGAGTAGTTTTATATGTTTGGAGTTTATTCTCCAAACATATCTATATAGAGTGAATCTGCCCAATCATATAGTGCTTTAGCATTATCTAAACCATCTTGACCACCCCAATTTTCACTACTAATAGGTGTCGCAAATCCAAATGCTTTTTTCTTTTTATCATAAGCATATTCTGAATGGATATATATTGCTCTTTCGGGGTTTATAGATACAGCAGAGAAACAGATTGTTACAGGTGAGATCCATTTTATAGCTAGTTTTTTGTTGATTCTATTTGCTATGATTTTGGCAACATACTGACCCTCTGTGTTTGAAGTGTTACCAGATTTAGAGAATCCCATAGGTCTAGCATCACCACTAATGAATATATTTTTCTCACCATTTACCTCATAGCTTATAGGGTTTATATCCCCCTCCATCTTGTTGTAGATAGTATCTTTAGCGATTCCAACAATCTCTAAGATTTTACCACCTCTTACATGTGGATAAAAAGAAGCATCTTCAAACTCAAACTCCTCAAATTCTGTTTCAACTATCTTGTTATCTAAATCTATATTTTCTATCTTAGAATTAGGGTAATACTCTAAGTAGTCTTTATAAAGCTCATCTATGGCTGTATGGAATCCATGCTCTTTTATAGTTATATCATTATTTTCATCAAGAAGTATAACCTTAGCATCTAACCCTTTTTTCTTAAAATAATCAGCAACCATACAAGCTCTCTCATAAGGAGCTGGAAGACATCTATAATTACCAGCGGGAACAGTAAATATAAAATTACCACCTTTAAAATTTTGAATCTTTGATTTTAGTGTGTGGTGTTCAGAACCAGATATAAATCCAGCTGGGTACTCAGTTCTTAGTCTATTTTCTAAAACTATATCATCAGTCCAAAATGAGTAATCATAATCTATCCCTGGAGCAAAAACTATATAATCGTAAGATATATCACCATTACTTGTGTTTAATATACGATTCTTTTTATCTAATCCAACAGCAGTAGCATGAAAATATGTATAGTTATGCTCTCTAGCACCTTTTAGGTAATCGTGAGTTAAAAACTCTAAATTAACTCTATCAACAAGCCAAAGGTTACTCATAGGGCAAGATACAAATTGACTTCTTTGTTCAACTAAAATAACATCAGAATCTGGTGCTAAAAGCTTTACATTTTTAGCTACACTTAGACCAGACCAACCACCACCAACTACAACAACTCTAGGGTTTTTAGTATCTGGAATTGGGGCTTTGAGAGTTGTTGATTTTGGAGTTTGTTTAGGGTTGTTTTTAGTTGTAGGTTCAACCATAGCACTACAACCAGAGATAGTTGTAGCTGCTATAACAGCACCTGAAAGTTTTAGTGCTTCTCTTCTTGAAATAGACATAGTTATATACCTTCTTATTATTAAAAATTATTATAATAATATATCAGTATTTAACTTAAATTTTACTACTATAAAACTCTTACTATATTTTGGTGAGCTTTTAATGCTTCATATATAAAGATTCTTTCATCATCATTTTGAATCACTAAATCAAGATTCATACTTACATATTTACCTGTTTTACTAGAGTTTGAGTGTGTTAAATTATGCTCTCTTTCTATGATTACATCATGTATAGCTTTTTTAATCGCCTCTTTTTCATAACCTATAAGTTTATATGTCCAGCCTGTTGGATATGTAAGTTCCAACTTTTTTTTACTATCGTTTATAATCTCCATTTACCCCTCCTGATTTTTCCTCTAATTGAACATTTTTTATAACCATACCTTTATCTATCGCTTTTAACATATCGTAGATAGTTAGTAAACCTACACTAACACCTGTTAGTGCTTCCATCTCAACACCTGTTTTACCTGTTAGTTTTGTAGTTACTGTTAGTTTAAAACCAGGTAATTCAGGCAGTTCATCAACATCACAGTTGATTCCACTAAGGTTTAGTGGGTGACACATAGGGATAAGAGTTGATGTTTGCTTTACACCCATAATTGCTGCTATAACAGCAGTTTGAAGTACAGGACCTTTCTTATTTTGTTCATTTACTACATTATCATAAGCAGTTTGCCCAACCTCTATAATCCCACTAGCAACAGCGATTCTAGTTGTTTGATCTTTGTCTGATACATCAACCATTTTTGGTCTTTGATTTTCATCTAAATGTGTTAGTTCCATATAGTTTATTCCTTTTATTTGACACAATTATATCGTTAAAATGGAATCAACTGTAAATAGATTAAAATTTAATAATATTATTTTGTTACTAAAAGTATCGTATAGCACTTTTATAAATAGTTTTATGATATGATATTGACAAATGATTTATAATATAACATAATGAAATACTATTGAATTAGTTTCTAAAGGTTTAGATAAAGATGGATAAAAATAAGATGCTAAATAAACTTTTAGATAATTTTCATACTAAAAATAAGATTGTTATTTCGTTAGTGATTTTTATCTTATTGGGTACAACTATCCACTCATATCTTAGTTATTATAACTATAAAAAAGTTTTAATGTGTAGTATAGATAAAACTTTGGACAATTCAGCATTTATGGCAAATAATATTTTAGATAATTCTTTTTTTGATAAGGCAATAGAATCTGATGCTATATCTAAAGAGTTGGATCTTAAAAATATTGAAAAATTATCTAAAATTGCTGATTTATTGGAAGTGGAGTATATATATACTATGGTATTAAAAGATGATACTATCTACTTTACAAGCTCTAGTGCAACAGAAGATGATTTTAAAAATAATCAAGTAACATATTATTTTGATAGTTACCCAGAAGCTACAAAAGAGTTATTAAATATTTTTAAAAATAATGAGAAGATGTATGAGGTATCTGAAGATAAGTGGGGTAGATTTAGAACAGTTTTTATCCCATATAGAACACCAAATGGTGTCAAGTATATAGTTGGAGCAGATATTAAAGTTAGTAAAATAGATGATATTTTACTAAGTTATCTTTACCAAGTTATGTTTCTACACTCTTTTATGATTATAGGGTTGATTATTTTAATAGTTTACTTTAGAAAAGTATCATATAAAGAGATGAAAGAGATTCATACTTTTGAAACAGAATTAAGTGAAGAGATAGATTCAAAAACATTGGAGTTAAGGGAGTTAAATAGCTCATTAGAGCTTAGGATAAAAGAGGAGATAGAAAAAAGTAATAAAAATCAAGAGTATATGTTACAGCAGAGTAGATTAGCTCAAATGGGTGAGATGATAAGTATGATAGCTCATCAATGGAGACAACCTTTAAATGCTATAACAGCAGCAACAGGAGTTATTGTACTAAAAGCAAAGGCTAATGACTTAGATACAGATACATCGGTAGAGGTAGCACAAAAAATAAAAGAGTTTTCATTACATTTGAGTAAAACGATAGATGATTTTAGAAATTTTTTCCGTACAAACAAAGAGTGTTTAAAAACTAATTATGAGGTAATTGTAAAAGATACTATATCCATAGTTGATGCATCTCTCAAACAGAAGCAAATAGAACTTGTAGTAGAGTTCAAAGAGGTGGTAGAGTTTTATAGTTATGAAAATGAGATAAAACAAGTTGTTTTAAATATAATAAAAAATTCTGAAGATATATTTATTGAAAATAGTATTAAAAATGGTAGAATTATGGTTTGTGTAGATAAAGAGATTTTAACCATTAGTGATAATGGTGGTGGTATTAGAGAAGAGATTATCGATAAGATATTTGATCCCTATTTTTCAACGAAATCTACAAAAAATGGAACAGGATTGGGACTTTATATGAGTAAAATTATTATAGAAGAGCATTGTGGTGGAAAGTTAGAAGTTGAAAATATAGATAATGGTGTAAAATTTAAAATAATTTTAGGGGGAAAAGAGGATGAATAGTGATCAGGAAAAATTAGCATATTTAAAAAACTTAACACTTTTGTATGTTGAAGATAGTGCAGCATCAAGAGAGATGACGACTATGATTTTAGAACTATTTTTTAAAGAGGTTATTATAGCTGTTGATGGGGAAGATGGTTATGAAAAGTTTAATGAAAATAAGATCGATATGGTTATAGCAGATATAAATATGCCAAAACTTAATGGCTTAGAGTTATGTAGTAAAATAAGAGAGATAGATTCAGATATACCTTTAGTTGTACTATCGGCACATAATGAGCAAAGTTATGTAGATGAGAGTATTGAAGCTGGTGTTGAGAACTATCTTTTTAAACCTATTGATATAGATAAATTAAATGATGTTTTTTTAAAAATATCAAATCAACTAAAAAAAGATTAGGAAAACTTTATGGATAAATTATTTATATTATTTTTGTTTGTAGTATCTCTTTATGGTGATAGTAGTTACTATGAAAGGGGTAGGTTGGTTAATCTACAAGAGTTAAATACACCAAGAGATTATGATAGTGAAGCTGTTAAATATTTTAAAACTACAACAGGTCAAAAGATAGCTATAACAGATGAGATTTTAGTTAAATGTAAGGATGGAATTGATTGTAAAAAGTTACTAAATAGTTTTTCACTTACCGATATATCTAACTTAACAGATACTATATATATTGTAAAAGTTATAGATTATGATTCTATATTCCCCATATCAAAAGAGTTGTTTGAGAGTGGTGATGTAGAGTTTGCTCATCCAAATTTTATTAAACAAAAGAGAAAAAGATGATGGAAAACTCTAAATTATTAACAATCTCAACCGCTACTATTTTTTTATTTAGTGGTTGTTTTGATGTTGAAACAGCTAATGATGAGATAAAAACTGAGATAAATACAACTGTTGAGCAGATTGAAGATATAGAGGATACAGTAGATACAATAACACAATTAACTCAATCGACAACTAATCCAGCTGAAGAGAGTTACTATAAATATCTATGGCAAATAGATTCTAAAAATAGTAGTGAGGAGAAGATATCTCAAGAGATTAGTAGGGCTTTAGGTGATATTTATAGAGTAGACCCAATCAATGAAGATGCAGATATAGATATACTTAATGCTTGGAAAATCACTAAAGGTAAAGATGTTATAGTAGCTGTTATAGATGATGGTTTTGATGTTGAGCATGAAGATTTAAAAGCAAACATCTACTTAACATATAATGCTGATACAGATTCTAATGATGTCAGTAACACCTCAAATGATATTTCACACGCACTACATGGGAACAGTTGTGCTGGATTTATCTCAGCTCCGATAAATGGTGTAGGTATCATAGGAACAGCACCAGAATCAAAGTTGATAGCTATCAAACAAGAGGAGGGTAATGATTTAAAAACAATCAGAGCTTTTGAGTATGCTAGAGATCACGGGGCAAAAGTAATTAGTTGTAGTTGGGGAACAGAGTATGTATCTGATGCTGTTGTCTCAGAACTAAAATCTTTATATGATGATGGTATTACTGTTTTATTTGCTTCAGGAAATGATACTAAAGATTTAGATAATCCAAATATTTATGATGAATCTGAAGTTGAGTGGGTCATAGGTGTTAGTGCTAGTGGTGAAAATAATGATGTTACTTACTACTCAAACTATGGAAATAATATAGATATTTTAGCACCAGGTGGTGATGCTTCAAACTCTACGGGACTATTGGGACTTGATGATAGTGGAACTCAAGGTTCAACTGAAAACTATGGTTTGGTATCTAATAGTTATAGTTTTATGAATGGAACAAGCTTCTCAGCACCGATAGCATCAGGTGTAGTAGCCCTAATGTATAGTGTAAATCCAAATATCACACCTAAACAGGTAAGAGATATACTAATAGAAACAGCTACTAAGATAGGTGTAGATTCTAATTATAATAGTGATGGATTTGATGAGAGAAGAGCTTATGGTAAAGTAGATGCTTACAAAGCTGTACTCTCAGCTAAAGCTCTTAATAACTAAAGCACCCAAACAGAGAATTTTTTGTTTTTAATCTTGCCATTTGAGAGTTTTTGATGGGCTTTGTCTATAAACTCTCTTTGTATCGCTACATAAGCTTGTCTATCATAAATATCTATCTTACCGATAGATGAGCCTTGAAGCCCAGCATCACCAGTTAAAGCACCCAGTAGATCACCTGCTCGTAGTTTATCTTTTTTACCACCCTCTATAACAAGAGTTATATTTTGAGGTTTCATCTCAAAACCGTTTGATTTGATAAGTGTAGATGATTCTAAAAACTCACGATTTTCATTTTTATACTCTAAGCCATTTTGAACCTCATACGAATCATATAAAGTTATGGCGATTCCATCTTTACCAGCACGACCAGTTCTACCGATTCTATGTGTATAAGTCTCCTCTGTATGAGGTAAGTCATAGTTTACAACCATAGACAACTCTTTTATATCTAACCCTCTAGCTGCTACATCTGTTGCTATTAGTATAGGGCAAGATTTGTTAGAAAACTGAACTAAAACATCATTTCTCTCATACTGTTCTAAATCGCCATGTATCGCTAAGGCATCTATCTTATTTTTAGTTAGTCTCTCAGCTAACTCTTTAGCTTCTATCTTTGTGTTTGTAAAAACAATCACATTTTCAGGTTTATATGTACTAAAAATTTTGATTAGAGTATCAGCTTTATCACCATCATTAACCTCATAAAACTTTTCATCTATGGTGTTAGCTACTTCAGTTGATACAGTTTTAACCATCACCGCATCATTTTGGATTCTATTACTTATGGCAGTTATCTCATCTGTATAGGTTGCTGAAAAAAGTAAAGTTTGTCTTTGTTTTGGAGCATACTCTAAAACTTTATCTATCTCCTCAATAAATCCCATATCTAACATTCTATCTGCTTCATCAAGAACTAAACTCTCAAGATGTTCTAAACTGAGTGTCTCTTTGTTTAGATGTTTTAAGATTCTTCCTGGTGTTCCAACTATGATGTGAGCTCCATGTCTAAGTGAGCCTAGTTGTGGTCCAAAAGCTGCTCCACCACAAAGTGTAAGAATCTTTATGTTGTGGGCAAATTTAGCGATTATGCGAAGCTCTTTAGCAACTTGATCTGCTAGTTCACGAGTGGGGCATAAAACTAATGCTTGTACTCTAAACTTTTTTACTTGAAGTTTTGATAGAATACCGATTCCAAACGCAGCAGTTTTTCCACTACCAGTTTTCGCTTGAGCGATAACATCTTTGTTTTCTAAAATAATAGGTAAAGTCTCTTGTTGAACAGGTGTCATAGTTGTATAACCAATTTTTGTGAGGTTATCTGTCATATCTTTTGAGAGTGGGAGGTTTGTAAAGCTTGTTGTAGGCATAGTTAAATCTTTTTTAGAATTATACCTTATATTTACCTTTTAAAGTAGTGAATTTTTTATCTCTAAAAACTCATCATAGTTTTCTATAAATAGATCTAGTAAAACAGGGTCAAAAGCTTTCCCTCTCTCCTCTATTAAGACGGCTCTAACTTTATCAGATTTCCAAGCTTTTTTATAGATTCTAGGTGTAGATAGAGCATCAAATACATCTGCTATGGCAGTGATTCTTCCATATATATGGATGTTTTCCCCTTTTAATTTTTGAGGATAACCTGTACCATCCCATTTCTCATGGTGTTGATAAGCGATGATAGCACCCATCTGTAAAATCTCTCTTTCAGATCTTCTAAGGATGTCATAACCAGCTTGTGCATGTGATTTAATAATCTCAAACTCATCTTTGGTTAAAGCTCCGGGTTTGTTTAAAATATGGTCAGGGATAATAATTTTACCAATATCGTGAAGAGGAGAAGCTAACTTCATTTTTTCAGCTTCCTCCTCATCTAAACCATATAAAAGTGCTAGTTTTTTTGAGTATAAAGATACTCTATCAACATGATATTTTGTACTTTTATCTCTACTCTCAATAGCAGTACCAAGTGTACTGATAACCTCTATCTGTGTATTTTCAATCTCTTTAACAAGTCTATTTTGCTCATCTTCAGCCTCTTTTTCATTTGTTATATCAGATATGTTTGCTATGAAGATAGTAGATTTATTATTTATACCAAATGAGATTCTAATAGGAAAAACATCACCATTTTTTCTTTTTCCAGTTAGCTCATGTGTTGTATCATCAGCTTGAAAAGATGATGTTTCACCATTATGTTCTATAAAATATTCAGGAATTATAAGATTTAAGTTTTTTTTACCAATCATCTCATCTTTGGTAAAACCAAAAATAATCTCAGCTTTTTTGTTAAAAGTTAATATCTCTTGATTCTTATTTATCGCGATAATAGCATTATGATTTGATTCTGTAAGTGTCTCTTGATAGTTGTTGTTTTCATTGAGTTTATCTATATATTTTATGATGGAATCTTTTAAAATATTATCATCAATATGGTGAAGTAGTATCAAGATACCAAGCACTATCTGGATGATAAATGCTGTTTGGTGTTCGGTAAAAACAAGGGCATTAAAAAGCAAAATGACAGCAACTAAAATATGAGCTACTTCGATTCTTTTGAATGGTAGTTTTAGCTCTTTTCTAAAGTTGTTCATTAAATTCAGACCTTGTATATGGAAGTTTCACAATTCTATCACAAATATTGATAATTTTACTTTAATAAGTTTAACTTTTTTAATTATTTTTTTTAATTGTAGTATTTAAGAAAATAATAAATATTATTACCCAATATAAATTATTGATTAGTTTACTATTTAGATTATCTTAACTTATTATTTGACCTTTTTTAAGGTCAAATATATTTTAAGCTTGTAAGAGATCTGTTAGTGGTGATGGTTCATTTTTGGTTGTTTTATTTAAATCAATTTGGGAGATAGTTCCAGTTGTTAGATTATTATTTAGGAAAAAACCACTCTTTTTTAGTTCACCTAAAGTTTGATTTTCATCAGTTTTATATGTAAATTCACTATCAGTATTACCTAAAAAAATAGCTCCAATACCAACTTCACCAAGCCCAAAAAGCTCTTTTTCACCCTCATCTGTGTCATCATTCTTTAGCCAGATTTGGAGTTTATCAAAGATAGCATCATTTTCATCTATCCAACCATTGTTGTGTTTGTCATAAATACTAAGTTCACTAAAACCATCACCGGTAGTTGTACCAAATAGTTCATTACCTTGATTTATAGACCCATCACTATTTTTATCTAATGCTAAAAATCCACTGTTGTTACCAAGTTTAGAGATTTGATCGCTTTCACCATCATTATCTATATCAAAACTAAATTTATTTTTACTAAGAGTTGGTAATTCACCATCAAGATTTACAACTAATGGGTCTGTTAAAGTATATATATCTACCCTATTTTCCACCACAAAATCCCTACTCATTGAGTAGTTAAGATCAAGATCTAAAGATCCTTTATCTGTTTGGATAGATGCTGTTGTATTTACACTAATACTCTCATGTTCCTCATGTTTATTGTAGATGCTAAGGTGAGAATATCCTATCGCCTTATCAACCTCTTTTGTAATATCCTCAGCACTCATAGAAGCATTTTCCTGAGTTAAAGATAGCTTGTTAAATAGTTCTTTAAAAATCTCCTGAAGTGTTTTTTCATCATCATTTTGAGCATAAGATCTATCTACTGTTTCTATATTTTTAGTTTCCTCAACTTCAACTGGTTCATCTAAATGGATAAACGATTCAAAGCTTGTTTCATTCTCTATA
>CAYLNF010000030.1:0-13260 GCA_964385165.1 uncultured Sulfurimonas sp. | reverse complement strand
CTTTTGATGGCTCACTTAGGTGTTGATGAGCTTTGGCTTATGATGAATCGTGATGCTGAAGTGAAAGATACATCTAAACTTTTTGAGTGGGTAGATAGACGATTAAAAAATGAACCATTTGAGTATATAGTAAACAGTGTAAGCTTTTATAGTGAAACTTTTTACATAGCTGAGGGTGCTTTGATTCCACGACCCGAGACAGAGATTCTTATAGATGAAGTGATAAAAAGAGTTCCCGATAAAGATAGTAGCATAACTTTTGTAGAGGTTGGGGTAGGGAGTGGAATCATCTCCATCATCTTAGCATTACACTTTAAAAATGCTAAATTTATAGCAATAGATATTTCACAAAAAGCACTAGATATTACTAAGATAAATATTGAAAAATTTAATCTTGAAGATAGAATCGAGTTACGATTAGGCTCTTTACTTGATGAAGTTGATGAGCATATAGACTACTTAGTTTCAAACCCTCCATACATAGCAAATGATGCTCCACTTGAATCTAACCTCTCTTATGAGCCTCAAAATGCTCTTTTTGGTGGTGATATAGGTGATGAGATAATTAAAAAGTTACTTGATGAAGTCTTAAAAAGAAATATTAACTTTTTTAGTTGTGAGATGGGTTATGACCAAAAGGGTAAGATTACAAAAGCATTACAAGATGTAAAAAATAAAGATTTAGAGTTCTATAAAGATCTAAGTGATTTCGATAGAGGCTTTACACTAAGGATAAAAGATTGAGTAAAAAGATATATATAGATTTTAGTTATTTTATTATATTAGCAGCAACATTTGGTGGAGTTATAGTTTTAGGGGCGTTTGTTGCTCCTGTTATTTTTCATACAGATAAGATTTTAGTTGGTATGCTTATGGATCACTACAATGCTGGTATCATTATGGGTGAGATATTTCATAGATTTTCATATTGGATATATTTTGTGGCACTTTTTGTAGTTGTTTATGAAGCAGCAATCTATAAAACAGGTCAAAGAGATGCTATATCTTTTGCTAGTGCTGTTACAGTTGTATTTTCATCATTGATGTTTAGTGCTGTATATTCACCAAAAATCTTAGCTATGCAAGCACTAGGTGCTGAAGCTACAAGAAGTGATACTTTTTCCAATATACATATAGCGAGTGAGATAGATTTTAAAATCTTAGCTGTTTCGTTGATTGTACTTTTTGTTAGAAGATTGATGTTATTAAGAACTAATTAATTAGTTCTTAAAATAATTCAAGTGGTATCTACTAGATGGTGACCACATCATCCAGCCACTTGTATTTATATCATTAGATGCTTTTATCTGTTGATTTATCTCAAACTTTCTATAATCTCTTTTTTTATGAGCATAATCTTTAAAATGTTGTAACCATGGTCTAACTCTTTTTGTATCGATTCTATCTTTTATATTTTTTATACTTCTATATATAACTATATATGGGTGTTCAGATGGATTTTTTAATCTAAATGAACCTTTAGCAAATCCTGATGGATAAAGCATAGGAGCCAAATAGTCAGCTTTTTTTGCTAACGATTCAACAGTTTGACCGATTCCTATATCATCCTTTGCCCAACAGATATTACCATAAGTATCTACTGATATAAAAACACCATATTTTCTTAATCTATCTTGAGCAGATGTTAAAAATTGATCTATCGCTTTTAAGCGATTCTTTTGAGTGTTTTTTTTAGAAAACTGAAGTCCTCTTTTTGCTGGAAAACGGATATAGTCAAAGTTTATCTCATCAAATCCAACCTTAGCAGCCTCCTCAGCTATCGATATAGCATAGTTATGTGATCTTTTATCATAAGGATCAACCCATGCCATCTTATCGTGGTTTCTCCATATACGACCATTTTTATTTTTTATGGCATATTCTGGATTGTGTGAAGCTTGTAGCTCATCTTTAAATGTTACGATTCTTGCTATGGTATATATATTTCTATCTTTTAGAAGTTTCATAAATTTAGCAATATCTCTATTTGTTCTTTGTTTATCAGCACCATATCTATTTGCTTGGGTAAATGATGTTTTAAAAGATGTAGATCCATATTCATTTTTTATATCAACGATGATAGCATTAACAGCACTATTATCTATAATATTTAGAAGTTTTTTTAATGTTTTGGAGTTGGCATTAGCACCCCAAAATGTTAAATATAATGCTTTGATATTTATAGGTTCAACTAAAATATCTGTTGTATTTATATCACTTGAAAAGTTATATGGTCTATAACCACAAGCTTTTACAAAGTATCTGTCCTCATTACTTTTGATATAAAATGAGCCATTTTCATCTGTTTTAATACTATGTTTAGTATCACTAATAGTAGCATTTGGGATAGGTTTTAAACTATTTTTATCTATTATTGTTCCACTAAAAGAAGCAAAAAGTATTGTATTGAGTAGTAGGGTGGATGTAAGTAGTTTTATCAAATTATTTCTCACTTTTGATTTTGGAATATGGATTATACTTTGTGGTTATTAATGAATAACCAACAAAGTGTTGATAGTTATCTTTGGTTTAAAAAATATCTAAGTGAAGAATCTGACCACTCTTTAGATAGTGTTAGATATTTATCGATAGATTCATTAACTATTTGAAAATCTTTATTTTTAGAACTAAGTTCAGAGATAACTTTTTTTAGTGCTACTTTACCAGCATCTGTAACCTCTTTAGGGTAGGTTAATATCTCAACATTTAACTCTTTTAATTTTTGTAATGCTTTTATATTCTCTGAATGGAACTCATAGGTCATATTTGAGTTCATCTCACTAGAGGCAACCTCTATCATAGATTGATGTTCAAACCCTAGTTTAGAGTAAAAGTTTTTGTTAAAAGTAAGCTCTAAAATAGATCCAGGTTCATGCCAACCAGAGTAGTAGTATGGAGCAACTTTGTAAAATCCCATCTTTATATCAAGTGCTGGTCCAACCCATTCGGTAGCATCTATCACACCTCTTTCAAGTGAAGTATAGATCTCTCCAGCTGGTAAAAGGATAGGGTTTACACCCATTTTAGCAAACACTTCACCACCAAGTCCAGGGATTCTCATCTTTAAACCATCCATGTCTTTTAAAGATTCTATCGGTTTTCTAAACCACCCACCCATTTGGATACTTGTATTTCCACCCATAAAAGGGTGTAGGTTGTATTTGGCATACTGATCTCTCCAAAGCTCTAAACCACCACCAAAAAGCATCCATGAGTTTATCTCTTGAGCAGTAAAACCAAAAGGGATTCCACTATACAATGAAAAAGCAGAATTTTTACCTTTCCAGTAGTATGGTCCAGAGTGAAAAGCATCTATCTGACCACTAGAACAAGCATCAAAAACTGCTAGGGCAGGGACTAATGTATTTTTTGGATATAGTTTTATCTCTAGTGAACCACCACTTATATCTTTAACCCTTTGGGCAAACTTCTCGACACCTGTCCCCATGATAGGAAAATGAGCAGGCCAACTTGTAGCAAGTTTTACAACAGTTTTTTTATTTCTGTTTATGTTTACCCTTTTTCCATTAGAATCTTTTTGAGTTGGATGTTTTGAGTAGTTTATCGCTTGACGATTAGAATCGTTACACCCACTAAATGCTAATGAAGCTGAACCTATGGTAGCTGTTGTTAAAAAATCTCTACGATTCATAACAATCTCTAATCGTGTAAAGGTTTATGTGTAACCATCACACCATCTGTATCAGCATATATATAATCACCATTTTTAAAATCTACACCACCAAAAGATAGTGGTATATCTCTAACACCCTCTGTAACTGGTATATATTTTCTAGGGCAAGTACCAAGAGCATAAAGTGCTACGGGAATCTCTTTTATCTGAAAAGTATCTCTTATATAACCATTTACTATTATCCCACTATAATTGTTTTGTTGAGCAAATTTCATAAGATTCTCACCTACAACAGCATAAAATTCAGCATCAACATCAACAACTACAACCTTACCAGTACCATCTTCATCTCTTAGAAGCTTTATAAGCTCAGAGTTGTTTTTATCTAGTTTTATAGTTATAACCTCACCACGACACTTAGTAGCACCACCATAATTTTTAAAATCATGGTTTAAAACATCCACAATCTCATGATGCTCATCACAAAAATCTGCTGTAAAAAAATTCATATATTTATCCTTTATTTTATTTTTTCCCAAAAAACTTATAGTAAAAACCTTTTAGATTTCTAAGTTTACTTCTACTAATAGCTAAAGAGCCTTTCTCAACTTGTCCACTTGTTAGTGTTGTTCCTGCTGCTATCATCACATCATCTTCTATCGTTAGTGGAGCAACAAGTTGGGAATCACTACCTATAAATACATTTTTCCCTATGATTGTTTTATGTTTGTTGATTCCATCATAGTTACAAGTGATAACACCAGCACCAACATTTGTTCCTTCATCAACCTCAGCATCACCTATGTAGCTTAGATGACCAGCTTTTACACCTTTTAGATTACTTTTTTTAACCTCTACAAAGTTTCCTATGTGGGTATCTTCTATGTACGAAGCGGGACGAATGTGGGCTAGGGGACCAACATCTGAGTTTTTAATGGTGGAATCTTCTACAACTGTTCCAGATTTTATATGTGAGTTTACTATAAGGCTATTTCCAGTTATGCGAGAGTTGTTTTCTACTATACACTCACCCTCAAATTTCACACCCTCTTCAATGTAGATAGTAGATGGTAGTTGTAAAATCACACCATCTTCCATAAGTTTGTTTTTGATTCTATCACCCATAATAGTTTCAGAATCTGCTAAATCTTTTTTAGAGTTTACACCTTTAAAATCATCTTCATCTACTAAAAGTGGTGATATAGTTAAGTTGTCATTTTTAGCCATAGATATTATATCTGTAAGATAATACTCTTTTTGAGCATTATTATTATTAAGTAATGGTATATATTTTTCTAAGATAGATTTTTTAAAAGCATAAATACCAGCATTCACTGTTTGAACTTTTAGCTCATCATCATTAGCATCTTTTTGTTCCACTATTTTTTGAACTTTTTGATTCTCTATGATAACTCTACCATATCCATTTGGATTTTTAAGATTAAAAATTGACATAATAATCTCAGCATCATTATCTAAAAAACCTTGTAAAGATTTGGGAGTAATAAGTGGCATATCTCCATTTAAAACTAAAATTTTTTCATTTTTAGGTTTGATATTCATCATAGCCCCACCAGTACCAGGGAAGTTGTCAGCATCTTGAATTATGAAATTTATATCATCAAAAGATGATTTCATCTCTTTGATAACTTCATCTTTTTGATGAGCAACAACAACAGTTATATCATTTGAGATCTCTTTGGAGCTTTTGATAATATGATAAAGCATAGCTTTCCCACAGATGGTATGTAACACTTTTGCTTTTGATGATTTCATACGGCTACCTTTTCCAGCAGCTAATATAACTACGCTTACACTATTTTCCATTCTCTCTCCAGATAAATTATATATTGTTATTATACAGTTTTAAAGTGAGTTAAATTTTAAAAATTATTTTTATTTATTGAATAGCCTAATTATATTTGTGGTATTATAATAAAATTATAATTTTTTAGGGTATTTGATGGATTTAGGAACAGTAATTGGTATGGCGTTAATTATGGCACTGCTTGGCGGTGCTATGATGATGGGGGTTGGTGTTGGCGCGTATGTCGATGTGCCTTCTGTTTTAATTGTTGTTGGTGGTTCTATTGGGGCGTTGATGATCTCATTTAAACCAACACAGATGAAAGCTTTTACTAAAGTTTTTATGATAGCTATAAAACCTCCAGAAGAGGATGTTCCTGCTCTTATAAAGAAACTTGTTGAGTTTGCTACAAAAGCTAGAAAAGATGGAATCTTATCTTTAGAGGGTGATGTAAATAGTGAAGAGAACGCTTTTTTGAAAAAAGGTTTATCTATGGCTATCGATGGTAGTGAACCAGATACTATCCGTGAACTTTTAGAGATAGAGATGGAGCAAACAGATGCTAGACATAAGATTCATGGTGAGATCTTTAACCAGTGGGCTGGACTTGCTGGTGCGATGGGTATGGTTGGTACGCTTATTGGTCTGGTTGCGATGCTTCTAAATATGGCGGATCCTGCTGCGATTGGTCCATCTATGGCGGTTGCGCTTCTTACTACCATGTATGGTGCGATTATTGGTAATGTTTTTGGTACACCAGTTTATAATATTTTGGCTATTAGAAACACAGAAGAGGGTGTTGTAAAAGAGATGATTCTTTCTGGTATTATGTCTATACAGTCTGGTGATGCTCCTAGAGTTTTAGAAGCAAAACTGCTTAGTTATCTTCCACCAGCAGAACGCATTAGTCAGTTTGACTAGAGGTGAATATATAGATGGCTAAAAAAAAATGTCCAGATTGTGAACAGTGTCTCCCCGCTTGGCTAGCAGCCTTTGGGGATCTTATGTCACTTCTATTATGTTTCTTCGTTTTACTTTTATCAATGTCAAGTATGGATGCTAAAAAAGTATCTGAGGCGATAGGTTCTCTCTCTGGTGCTATGAGTGTTTTAGAGGGTGGTACAAAAACAGAGATCTCTAAAAAAAGGATTCAAGAATCTACGCCTATCGAATCTCAAGATGAAACAAGTGAACAAGTAAATAGAGTAACACAAGCTGTTATTGATGCTAATGAGATGATGGAGAAAGGGCATGGTGCTGCGATTACATTAGAGGAAGCTCAAGAGGGTTTTGTGATAGAGTTACCAGCCTCACTACTTTTTAAATCAGGAAGTGCGACTATTGAAAATGAGGATGCTCTTTTATTTTTAAAAAGGGTTGCTTTGATTATAGCTGAACTACCTAACGATATGGAAGTTAGTGTTCAAGGACACACAGATAACCAAGGACCAGGTAAAAGAAGTATATATAAGGATAACTGGGAATTATCATCAGCTAGAGCCATCTCTGTTTTACAAGAGCTTTTGCTTGATGGTGTTGATCCAACTAGAATCAATGCTGCTGGATTTGCTGAGTATAGACCATTAGCAACAAATGCTACAAAAAGTGGACGGGAAAAAAATCGTAGAGTTGAACTACATTTTTATGGTAAGAAATCAGATAAAGAGGAGAGTGTTAAACGCTCCATATTAGATAAGGTATCGGCTAAATAATGTTAAGAGTAACTGTTTTAATCTTAATTTTATTCTCATCATTATTTGGTGAATCACCTGTGATTCCTACTATGAACTTTGCTCTATCTGCTCCAGATACGCCACAACAACTTGTAAGTTCCTTAAATGTTCTAGTAGTTTTAACACTTCTATTTTTAGCTCCAAGTATGATACTTGTGATGACAACTTTTACAAGGTTTGTTATTGTATTTGGTTTTTTAAGACAAGCATTAGGTACACAACAAGTACCACCAACACAACTTTTGGTGATGCTTGCTATGGTTTTGACATTTTTTGTGATGGAACCTGTTGGGATTAAAGCTTATGAAAATGGTATAAAACCATATATAGAAGAGAAGATAGGTTATGAGGAAGCTTTTAATAAAGGGACACTTCCATTTAAAAACTTTATGATTAGAAATACAAGAGAGAAAGATTTAGCTCTATTTTTTAGAATCAGAAAGATGGATAATCCACAAACTGTTGCTGATGTCCCATTATCTGTGATAATTCCAGCATTTGTTATAAGTGAACTGAAAACCGCTTTTGAGATAGGATTTTTACTCTTTTTGCCATTTTTAGTTATAGATATGGTTGTAGCCTCCATCTTGATGTCTATGGGTATGATGATGCTCCCACCAGCTATGATCTCACTACCATTTAAGATACTTATATTTGTACTTATAGATGGGTGGAATCTTATAATAGGTAACTTAATAGCTTCAATAAAGTAAGAATTTAAAATTAGGATTTAAAAATTGGAATGTAAATATTTTGGACAATGTGGTGCTTGTGTAGTTTATGAAAATGGTTATGATGCTCAATTAAACGATAAATTGCTTTTAAATAAAAAAAGGTTTGAACCTTTTTATAAAAAAGATATATCTGTTTTTAAATCACCAGATAATCATTACCGTTCCCGTAGTGAATTTAAAATTTGGCATATAGATGATGAGATTCATTACGGTATGAATAGTATAGATAAAAAAGGTGTTATTTTAGTAGATGAGTGTCCACAAGTAAATCAGCATATAGCATCTTTGATGCCAAAATTACTAGATTCTATAAAAAATAAAGGGATAGGTTTTAAACTTTTTGGAGTTGATTTTTTAAGCTCTAGTGAGGGTGAGATAGTTGTTTCATTTTTATACCATAGAAGATTAGATTTAGATTGGCAAGAGTTAGCACAAGAGATTGCTAATGAGTTAAATATATATATTATTGGTAGAAGTCGTAAACAAAAGGTTGTTATTGGTCAAGATTATATAACAGAGAAGTTGATTATAGATGAGAAAGAGTATAGATTCAATCATATAGAAAATAGCTTCACACAACCAAACCCAAGGGTGAATGAGCAGATGGTTTCATGGGCTATGAAAGATTTACTAAATAGTGATGATGATATACTTGAGTTGTATTGTGGAGCAGGAAATTTTACTATACCTTTTGCTACAAAATTCCGTAAAATTTTAGCAACTGAGATCTCTAAGTCATCTATAAATGCTGCCAAAGCAAATATGGTTTTAAATGATATAAAAAATATAGAGTTTGTTAGGATGAGTGTAGAGGATTTTACTCAAGCACTTGATGGTGTTAGAGTGTTTCGCCGTATGAAAGATATAGATGTAGAATCTTATAATATTAGAACAATATTTGTAGATCCACCAAGAAGTGGTATGGATGAAGATTCTTGTAATTTTAGTGCTAGATATGATAACATCATATATATCTCTTGTAATCCTGAGACTTTAGTTAGAGATTTAGAGATACTTACTAAAACACATAAGATTATAGATATGGCACTATTTGATCAGTTTCCATATACTCATCATGTTGAGATGGGTGTGAAATTGGTAAAGAAAAATTTGGAGAGTATATAATGAGTGAGATAAAAATAGGTGTAATAACAGCTAGTGATAGAGCTAGTAAAGGTATATATGAAGATATTTCAGGTGTGGCTATTCAAGATACTATGAAAGATTATTTAGTTAGTGAGTTTGAAATAGTTTATAGATGTATCCCTGATGAGCAAGATATTTTAGAATCTACTATGATAGAGCTTTGTGATAAAGAGGGGTGTTGTTTAGTTGTAACAACAGGTGGAACAGGACCAGCACTAAGAGATGTAACTCCAGAAGCTACTGAGAATGTTTGTCAAAAAATGATGCCTGGTTTTGGTGAGCTAATGAGACAAGTAAGTTTACAATATGTGCCAACAGCGATTCTTTCTCGTCAAACAGCAGGTATAAGAGGTAAAAGTTTAATCATAAATTTACCAGGTAAACCAAAATCTATAAGGGAGTGTTTAGATGCTGTATTTCCAGCAGTTCCATATTGTATAGATTTGATAGATGGACCATATATTGAAACAAATATAGATGTAATTAAAGCATTTAGACCAAAGCAGAAATAGTTTAAATTGTAATTAAGTTACAAAAGACTAATATAGCTTATAATAAAACAAAAGGATATAAAATGAAAAAAATAGCATTATCTTTACTTGTAGCATCAATGTCACTTATGGCTTATGATGATTACTATTATAATGATGAAGAGAATACAGATTCAGCAGTATATGTTGAGAGTCAAAGTGTTGTAAATAATATCGTTACAGATACAGCAAAAACAAATTTAGTTACTAGTGATAAAGATTATGGTGCTGCTGCTCAGTACATTAATGCTGGTGATATCTCTATTATCAATATCCCTATTGGTATGAAAGTTGGTTATGGTTTTGGTGTTGAGGCTAATATACCACTGGTAAGTGTAACTAATTATGGTTGGCAACAAGAGGATAATAGTGGTCTTGGTGATATATCTTTAGGTGTTAATTATAATTTTGGAAAAACATCAGGCTCAAAAGGTTTAAATATATCGACTATTCTTTATAAAACAACAACTGGTGATGATACTAAAGGTTTAGGTTCTGGTGTTAGTGCTATAACTTTATCACATAGTTTTACTAAAGATGTAACTGAAAAATATACAGTTAGTGCATTAGCTTCATATACATTAAATGATGATACAGTTTTAGGTGATTCTTATATGTTAATGGCTGGTGCTTCAATGCCATGTTTAGTTTCAGATAAAGTTAAAACTAGCACTAAACTTACATATTTTTATACTGATGACAATAAATACTCATTTGGTGAGTTAACAAATGCTGACTTATGGTTACAATGGGATAGTGATAAACTAGTTAAAAACATACCTTTAGGTTTTGGTGTTAAGATACCGTTAATAAATGAAGTTAATGGAAATGATGCTGATAAAACAGTTTTATTTTACTTAAGTGCATCTAGCTTATTTTAATACAGAAAGATTATATTCCCAATATATGGGAATATAAAAATGGGGGAGGGCGATTAAACGAAATCTACCTCTACTAAATGGTGCTTAAGACCTAACTCTTCTGGAGTACAACCTAAAGCTAAACCTATCATTTGTTGCATATGTAAAACAGGAAGTTCAACTTCACGACCTATCGCTTCACCAGCATGTTTTGTTTGAGTATCTAGTTTAAGATGACAAAGTGGACAAGGTGTTACCATCCAGTCAGCATTATTATCTGTCGCACCAGCAATCGCTTTTCCTGTAAGGATAGCAGCAGTTTTTGGAGCTTGAAGTTCAACATGGAAACCACAACATTTATTTTTTTCATCATAATCAACAGTTTGACCACCACAAGCGATAATTAGATCATCTAATGATGTTGGCTTATAAGGATTCTCTTTTATTTTATGAGTTTCATTATGAAGTTCAGATGGACGGATATTATGACAACCATAAAATGGTGCGATATTGAATTGGTTAAGTGGTGTAACAACCATCTCCTTAATTTTATCAAGACCAAAATCATCAATGATAGCATATAGGAAATGAGTTACATTGGATGTACCTTTGTACTCTAATCCAACCTCTTTAAGCTTTTCATTTACTTTATCTTTTAACTCTGCGTTATTATCTAAACGGTGTTTAGTCATAGCAGTATTAAGTTGACAAGTATTACAGATAGTTACCATTGTTAAATTATGTTTCTCAGCATAAGCAATATTTCTAGCATTTAATACTAAAGATAAGAAATCATCATAATCTTGAAGGTGTGAAGCTCCACAACAAGAAGCTTCTGTTAATTCAACTAATTCGATACCAAGTTTTTCAGCAACAGCCATAGTTGACATCATTTGCTCAGGTGTACTTTGTTTAGCTGTACAACCTGTAAATAGTGCGTATTTTAATTTTTCCATCATTTACTCCTAAAACTTTGCAGTTGATGAAGATTTAACAAGTTTTTGAATCTCATCAAGATTATCAGACTTTGGTATTGCCCAAGGCATAGCTATTTTACCTTTTTTAAACATCTTAATCGCAACTGGTATATGTTTCACGATAGATATACCTTCAGAGTAAAGAACTAATTCGCCCTCATCAAGCACACCGCGTTTTTCAATAGAGTGTTTAAAACCAACAGCATGGCGAGTAGCAACATTTGAGTTAGCAACACCCTCTTTAAATAACATTTGGTGTAGTTTAGTGATTTTATCGATAGGGTTAACATCTTTAGGACAAACTTCAGCACATTCGAAACATTTAACACAGTCCCAAACACCTTGTTTCTCTTCATGAAGTTCATTCAATCTGCTAATATGAGCTTCATCACGAACATCCGCTTCAAAACGGTAAGCTTTTGCGAATGCTGCTGGACCAAAGAAATCTTCATTTACTTCAACAACAGGACAAGCATAGTGACAAGCACCACATTGGATACAAAGATCTGCTTCATTTAACTCTTCAGCCTCTTCAGGTGTAACAATATGTTCATGTTCTGGATGCTCTTCAACATCAGAAACTAGGTAAGGGTGAACAGAATCGTGTTTCTCCCAAAAATCACCCTTATCGATAATCATATCTTTAACAGCTCTTTTTTTGCTTAGTGGTTCAATAGTAAGCTCATTACCAAAATACTCAAGCATAGTAACCATACTCTCTTTACAAGCAAGAGTAGAGCGACCATTTACCTTAATAGCACATGCCCCACATATACCATGACGGCAACTACGACGGTAAGAGAAACTACCATCGTGATCCCATTTAATTCTATCTAGTATATCTAAAACAACCTCTTCAGATGTAACTTCCATATCATAATCATCATAATATGGAAGATAGTCTTCATCAGCATTAAAACGAAATACTTTGAAGTTCACTTTTTGTGTAGTTATTGTATTTGTACTCATAAGTCTATTATCCCTCTCTAGTAAGTTCTAGCTTTAAGTTCATGTTTACCAAGAACAACATCCATGTAATCAAGTGTAATATCACCATTATCATCCATGTAAGCCATAGTATGTTTTAAGAAGTTTTCATCATCACGAGTTTGGAAATCTTCTCTATAATGAGCACCACGACTCTCATCTCTAGCAACAGCACTCTCAACAATGAAAGCAGAGTAATCAAGCATATGACCAAACTCAATAGCTTCTTGAAGTTCAGTGTTGAATACATTTGATTTATCTTTGATACGGATATCTTTAAATCTTTGACGAAGCTCTTTTACTTTAGCGATAGCGATCTCTAAAGTCTCTTTAGTTCTAAACGCACCAGCATTATCTGTCATACATTGTTGAAGCTCATTTCTTAAAGCAGGAACAGATTCTTTACCATTGTTATTTAGTACAAAATCAAGCTCATCTAAAGCTCTCTTAGCATCATCTTGTGTTGCTACACGAAGCTCAATAGAATCGATCTCTTCAACCATTGTTTTACCAACAAAACGACCAAATAGTAACGCTTCTAAAACTGAGTTAGCACCTAAACGGTTAGCACCATGAACAGATACACAAGAACACTCACCAGCAGCGTAAAAACCTTCAATAAACTCTTCATTGTTTTTACGAACATTACCAGCAATATTAACTGGAATACCACCCATAGAGTAGTGAGCTGTTGCTGAGATTAGGATAGGTTCTTTAATCATATCAAGACCTAAGAAAGTGATAGCTAAATCACGAAGTTCAGGAAGTCTTTCCATAATTAAATCTTTTCCAAGATGCGTTACATCGATATAAACAGCATCTTTTCTTGGACCAACACCACGACCCTCTCTA
>CAYLNF010000029.1:0-13577 GCA_964385165.1 uncultured Sulfurimonas sp. | reverse complement strand
ATCTTTTTTGTTAAGTATCTTCTTTTTATGGTTTCCAAAATCAACTATTAAAATATCTACATCATCATCAAAGTATGGTGATAGGCTCATACCACCAACACCACCCTCAACAAGCTCAATATCATCTAAATCTCTTTTTAATAGCTCTTCATAGATTCTCATCCCAAAATCATCAGGGTAGTAGAATCTATTTCCTACACATATAACTCTTACCATTATGAGTGTAGGCGAATCTTTTTATCACTACCGATAAAATGAACAGTACAAACTAAACAAGGATCAAAACTTCTTATAACATGCCCCATCTCCATAGGGTTATCTATATCTTTTATCTTTAACCCTATAAGAGCTTTCTCCCACGCACCAAGATTACCATTTCCATCTTTTGGTGAGCCGTTCCAAGTTGTTGGTGAAATTATTTGGTAGTTTGCTATCTTGTTGTCTTCTATCTTTAACCAATGCCCTAAAGCACCTCTAGCTGCGTGAGTTAGACCGATACCCATACAATCTTTTGTATAAGTTGGTTTTTCATAAACTGGATCATCTTTATGTTTGATAATCTCCTCTATCTCACTCTCCATAAAGTTGATATATCTTATAGGTCTAACCATTCTAGCTAACTCTCTAACAAATACACAATCACCATATTTTTCATATAACTCTATAAATAGTTTATCACCTAAAGCCAACTCCTCACCTAAAGCACCAGTTTGAGCTGCCTCTTTTTTATATCGTGGAGCTTTTGTAAATGAGTAACCATCATCTTTATCCATATTTGGTATAGTTTGAGCCTCAAATAGATCATCTACACTTTTATCGTACCAAGAGTATGTAACATCTTCATCTATTTTTGTTATATCTAACTTCTCTAAACTATTTTTATAAAAAGATTTTTTTATTAGCGTTTCACCATTTGGTAGGTCGATAGAACCAAAGTTCATAAACCCATAACCTGTTTTACCTATCTCAAACAGGTTTGTTTCTTTAGCGATTTTGTAAAAAATAGATATATGAGATTTTGGATTCTCATCTATAAACTTCTCAAACTTATCTATGCTATCTATCTCTGAGAATCTTTTTAGGTCTGTTTTGATAACCTCTTTTTCTAACCATTGTTTAAATTTTACAATTAAGAATCTAATTCTAAATATCTCTAAATCATCAGCTAAAACATTTAATCCACCTGGAACCATATGAGATGTATGTGGCCATTGCCCACCAATATAAGCTATGATTTTTAAAACATCTTTTGTAGAGTTTAGTAAACTTCTCGATAATGAACCTTTAAATGGCTCATAGAACTCTTTTGCTTCCTCATAAAATGATGAATCTTTGTAATAATCACTAGCAAAATCTGCCATAAACATTAAAAATACCTGTTTTAGGTCACTTTGTAGATTCTCACATAAGATAGATAAGTTTCTAAACCTTACAGCTTGAGCAGGTGGTGTTATCCCGTAAGCTGATTCTAGTGCTTTTACAGCAGCACTTAGATGTGATATGGAACAGATTCCACAAACTCTAGGTGTCATAACAAGAGCATCTAGTGGATCTCTACCTTTGAGGATATTCTCAAACCCTCTATAAAGTGTACCAACACTTTGAGCTTGAGTGATAACACCATCTTCAACTTTTATCTTTATATCTAAATCACCCTCAACTCTATTAAGTGGGATTTGTAGTTCAATAGTTTTTTTTGCCACATTAAACCTTTTGGATTCTAAATTTTAATCTTTTTGGAGCAGCTGCTGCTGCCATATCTTTATATGCTAAGTAGTGAGCTCTATCTACACCTCTAGGTAACTCTATGGGTGTATCTACTATACTTGGTGTTTTAAAAAATGGATGCTCTTGAGGAAAATCTGGTCTAGCACACCCAAAACATGGAACACCAGCTCTAGTTTTTGAGTTAACCTCATTCCAAAGATATTTATTACAAGAGCTATGTGTTGTTGGTCCTTTACAACCTAAATGGAAAAATAAACAACCCCTCTCACCAAATTGATTCTCCTCAACTTTGTACTCATGGTACTCATTTCTTGTACAACCTTGATGTACTGTATAGTTGTATATCTCATCGATTGAGTTTAGACCTGTTAGATCTACTTTTATACCACTAACAATCTCTTCAATTAAAACAGTAAGTGAATTTGGATGGATAGGGCATCCTGGTAGGTTTATAACAGGATAACCAGATTTTGTTTTAAAATCTTTACCTAAAAAACCACCCTTATCTTTGTGGTGAAATTGAAGCCCAATCCCACCCATCTCATTTTCATGTGAGCCAAATCCACCAAAAGAGGCACAAGTTCCAACAGCGATAACATATTTGGCTTTGTGAGCTAACATCTCTATGAGATCTTTTTTTGGTTTGCCCATAAAACTATCAAACATACCACTACCATTTGGTCCAGTTACAACATTACCCTCTACACAAAGTATATCTAGTTCTAGTTCATCATCTTCTATCTTTTTTAGAAGATTATTATGCTCTGTAAAAGAGATGGTTGATAATGAAGCATGCCATAAAAGTTCTATCTTATTTATCTCAAAAAAATCGAATATATTTTGCTCATAAGTCAACAAAGACATACTATCACCACTACATCCACCACTTTGTAACCAATAAAGATTCATATCATTTTCCCATATATTTATATTATTCTATGATAGCACTTACTAACTTAATGTGTTGTACAAACTGAACACACATCAAAAGTTTTGAAGATAAATTTTGCTTCAGCTATCGTTGAGCCAACCATCGCTTTTTGTGCTGGAGTTGGTTTTTGTTTTGTTGAACTACCTATATTAAATTGAGTAGGTGTGATTATCTCATAATCTTTAATAACACCATTCTCAACATCGATTCTATGTATAAGTGGACCTCGTGGTGCTTCAACTACACCAACACCAGTTCCAGATATTTTGTTTATATTTGCCACCTCTACACAAGATGGTTCAAAAATATTTATAGAATCTAAAAGAGTTTTACTATGTTTTACCAAATAAACAAGCTCAAAAATTCTTGCCATAGATCTTGTGTAGGCACTATCTTTATATCTTCTGTGCATATTTTTTACTATTGGTGAGAGTTTTGATGACATCATCCTAGATAATACACCACTCTCATAATATTCATCTTTATAAAGAGCATTTTTAGCGTAACTTTTTGAATTTGGTGAGTATGAATCTTCTGTTGTTACATATTTTGAGTTTACAGCATATTTTCTAGTTTGTATTAGCTTAGATGGTTTTGTAAAACTATGTTCACCAAGAATTATGAATCTATCGTGAGCAAACCCTTTTTCATTCATCTTTAGCTCTATAAGTAATTTTTCTATGGTTGATACATCACTATCTAAATTATTAAAATCTTTACAAGATTCAAAAGCTAAAAATTTATCTATATCAACACCTAAAGATTCTTTTTCAAAAAATGATATAAATTGATCTACATAATCTTTTGCTTGTAAAATATCTACATAGGTTGGGTCACAAGTAACACCACCAGCCACCATATATGATGAGTGTGGCCATTGACCAGCAAAAACTGAGATAGCTTTTGAGATGATAGAACTTCCATAAGCACCTTTTAGTTGTGTTGAGTTTTTATCGATATTTTTTAGTTTAAAAAGTTCAGGTAATGCTGTAAAGTATATCCATTTTAGATGGTTTTGTACTATCTCCATAATAAGAGTAAACTCTCTTATCTTCTGAGCTTTATCACTTATATCTATCTTATGTGATGAGTTTTTATAAAGATCTTCAATAGCTCTTACAGTAGCCATAAGGTGAGCATGACCACAAATACCACAAACTCTAGGTGTTATAACTAAAGCATCAAAGAGAGGTTTGTTTTTTAGTATATTTTCTACACCTCTAAAGTTTTCAAATGATGTGGTGCTAGATTCTACTAAACCATCTTTTGTATCAAAAAAGAGAGTAGCTTCCCCCTCTATCTGCTCAATCAGTTGTTTTGTAATCAATAAGTTTTCCCTCTAATCTTTTAATATGAAATGTTTTAGCGATACCAGCCATAGTTAGGTAACTTCTTTTTGATACACCAACAGGAACCTCTTGTGGAATCGACATATTTGTTTGTGTAGTAAAAAGGTTTTTTCTTGGAAAATCAGGCTCAGTACACCCAAAACAAGGTGTACCAACTCTAGTTTTAGAACTAGTTTCATTCCATAGTATTTTATTACAAGATGAGTGTGTCATAGGTGCTCTACAACCTTGCTCATAATATAAACAACCCTCTTTTAATCCAAAATTTTTACTATCAACTTTCCACTCAAAATACTCATTTCTACTACATCCATGATGAGCTAATGAGCTATATAACTCAACAGGTCGTAACTGCTCATCTAAATAAATTTTTATCTCATTTAAAAAAGCAGTTAGTACGAAACCTAACCATTTTGGGTGGACAGGGCATCCAGATAGATTTATAACTTTACCTTTTTGTTCAATCAAAGGTGGTGTTAGTTTATCTTTGTCAAATACAAGACCACAACAACTCTCTGGTGAAATCTCCTTAAAGATACCTCCAAAACTAGCACAACTACCAACAGCAACAACCATCTTAGCATCTTGTGTATAGTGTTTTAACACCTCATATACTGATATATCGGCTCTTTTTAGATTATAATCAAAAGTTCCCTCAAAAATTAAAATATCACAATTAAGTTTACATTTTGTAACCTCTTGATAGCTATGTGTTGAGTTTAGTATAGGGTGGTAGATAACCTCAAAATTATCTATAAGATTTTCGAGGTTTGGTAAATTTAAAAAGGAGTGGGAGTTGCCATTACAGCTATGCCCCTGAATCCAAAGTAGTTTTGGTTTTTTATCTTGCTTTGAGGGCATTGTATATGTTTGTTGAGATAGATTCTTTGTAATCATCTAAAGGTTGAGGTAATATTTTTTCACCAAAAAGGAAAACCATACCACCTAAGTAGCCCATAAACAGACCAAAAGCACTAAAGAAATCTTGGTTATGTAGCTCATCTTTTGATACACCATCATCAAAAAATATCATCATCTCAGTAACAAAAGGTGATACACATATCATCCCCTCACACCCATCACCAAACACTTCACGGTTTGATAGATAAACTCTTAAAAAATACTCAATCATCTCAGGTCTATCGTTAGCTACATCAAAATACATAGATACTATCTTATATATTTTCTCACTAACATGAATATCCTCTTCATTTATCTCTCTAATATTATCACCAAGATAGTTTGATATATAGATAACCAGCTCTTTTGCTAAAATATCTTTTGATGAGAAATAGTTGTAGAAATTACCAACACTCATACCAACTTTTTGTGCTATATCTGGTATGGTTGTTATATAAAAACCTCTTTCAGAAAATAGCTTTAAGGCTGCTGATATTATAGTTGTTTTTCTCTCTTCTTTGCTTATTCTTGCCATTATATTCCATTTATAATTGTATAGATATTTTGGTGGATTATACCACTTTTATACATAAATTTATTGTAATTTTAAGCCAATTATTAAATAATTTGGAAGTTATCTGAGGTTATATTGAAGGTAAATCTATAAATTTATTCCATCCTTGGAATCTAGGTATAAAATCGATGAATAATCCATTAGTTCACTATTACGATTTCATAAACCAACTTATAGAAATTTTAAGCTTAGACGATAAAAAGATTCTTCTAATCTATCTAAAACTCTAGTAAATTTTGTATTATATTCTGAAACAGTTTGCATAATATATCCTTTAACCTATAAGATTACTGGTAATAAAAGCAATTATCATTCCATCTAATTAAATATAACCAATAAAACTACACCAAATAAGATTCTATATATACCAAAAAATACAAAAGTAAAATTATCTAAAAATTTTAGAAAAAGTTTGATAGTAAGATAGGCAACTATAAATGATACAACAAAACCAACACCTAGTGTTAAGATATTGGCATCGCTAAACTCTTTATAATGTTTTAGCAGATCGTAAGCTGTAACAGCACTCATAACAGGAAAAGCTAGTAAAAAGCTAAACTCGGCACTAGCTTTTCTACTAAGCCCAACAAGTAATGCCCCTATGATTGTAGAACCAGCTCTACTTGTTCCAGGAATTAAAGCAAACACTTGGGCAAAACCTACAACCATCGACTGTTTTAGTGTTATCTGCTCAACATCATATATAACAGTTGTTTGTTTAGGTATAAAAAATCTCTCTACTACTAAAAATATAACACCACCAACTATAAACATAGTAGCGACAATATTTATACTAAAAAGCTCTTTTATTTGGTGTGAAAATAAAAAACCAACAGCACCAATAGGGAGAAATGCTAAAAATACTTTACTCCATAGATCAATCTTTTTTATACTAAATTTATCTTGATAGTTAAAAAATACAGCAATAATTGCCGCAAACTGTATGATAACCTCATAAGCTTTTGTAACTTTACTCTGCTCAATACCTAAAAATTCACTAGCGACTATGAGGTGACCTGTCGATGAGATGGGTAAAAATTCAGTAAATCCCTCAATTATCCCTAGAGTTATAGAATCAAATATTGTCATTGTTAGCCTTATGTTAATAGTTTCTCTACAAAATTTTACCATAAGTGAGAGATAATTGAAATATGCCAAATTGTATTACAGCTAGAATCTCTAAAAACTAAATTTTAAATTTATTTCGATATAATACGAGGTTTTTAAATAAATAAACTCTCGTAGGGATTTTATAATGCTACTTTTTACTCCTGGTCCAACTCCAGTACCTCAAAATGTTCGTAATGCGATGGGTGATGCTACTATGCACCACCGTACTCCAGAATTTGAAGCTATTTTTGAAAAAACTAGAAAACATCTTTTTAAACTTTTCAATACAGATGAAGTTGTTATGATAGCTTCTAGTGGAACGGGAGCTATGGAAGCTGCTGTTATTAACCTTTGCCACAACACACTTTTAAATGTTAACTCTGGTAAATTTGGTGAGAGATTTGGAAAAATTGCTGTTGCTCATAACCTTAAATCTGTTGAGATTAAAAATGAGTGGAACACACCTGTGAGTGTAGATGCTATTGTAGAAGCTGTAAAAGCAGATTCAAACATAGATGCTATCGCAGTTCAGATAAGTGAATCTGCTGGTGGTCTTCGTCATCCAGTTGAAGAGATAGCAAAAGCTGTTAAAGCTATAAACCCTAACATTATGATTATCGCTGATGGTATAACTGCTGTTGGTGTTGAGAAAATTGATGTTACAAACATTGACTGTTTAATTGCTGGTAGTCAAAAAGCTCTTATGCTTCCTCCAGGACTTGCTATTTTAGGTCTTTCAAACAACGCTATTGAAAAGATTGGAGCTGGTAAAGGTTACTATTTAAACCTTGCTTCTGAAATCAAAAAGCAAAAGCAAAATACTACTGCTTATACAGCAGCTACAACTTTAATCATAGGTCTTTTAGAGGTTTTAGAAACGATAGAAGCTGATGGTGGAATCGATGAACTTTATGCTAGAACTGCTATAAGAGCAGAAGCTGTTAATTCAGCACTTCAAGCTATCGGCTTACATATATACCCTGAATCTCCAGCTAAATCTATGACAACAATAGATGATGAAAAAGCTTCAGAGATAAGAAAAGTTTTAAAAGAGGATTTTAAAGTTAATGTTGCTGGTGGTCAAGACCACTTAAAAGGTAAGATTTTCCGTATAAATCAAATGGGACTGATTCCAGATTATGAGATGGCATGGGTTGTAAATAGTGTAGAGTTAGCACTAGATAAACTAGATGTTAGAACTTATGATGGTACAGCAAATAAAGTTTTTAATGAGATAACATTCTCAATGGGTAAATAATGATTTTAGAACACGAGATTCCAACTGGAAGTAAACTTTACTTTGGTAATAGTGCCAAAATTAAAAGAAAAATAGAAAATATCGCTAGTACGATTTTAGATGATAACGGTTTTGAAGAGATTGTAACTCCAGTTTTTTCGTACCATCAACATCTAAGTATCGCTGATGATAAAGAGCTTATCCGTGTAAATGATGCTCAAAACAACTCTCTATCTCTTCGTGCTGATTCTACGATTGATGTTGTTAGAATCATAGAAAAAAGACTAGGTAGAAACACAGAACAAAAAAAATGGTTCTATGTTCAACCTGTTTTTAGATTCCCAACAGAGGAGCAATACCAAGTTGGTGTTGAGTTTATAGGTGAGAAAAAACTCTCAACTGTAACAAATATAGCAGTAGATATTTTTAATAAACTAGAGATTGAGCCGTTGATTCAAATCTCAAACATTAAGATACCTGAGCTTTTAGTTGAGATGTTTGATGAGTTGAGTATTGATGATTTTAGACATATAAATATTGAAAAATTTTTAAATCTAAAAGTTGATTGGTTAGAAAAACTTGTTTATCTTCAGTATGTTGAGCAGATAGATGAAGTGATAGCTCTTGCTCCAGATTCTATAAAAGTGGAACTTACTAAGATGAAAGAGTTATGCTCTGAGATCTCATACACTAAGGCTGTTTTAGCACCTATCTATTATGCTAAAATGCTTTACTATGATGAACTATTTTTTAGAGTTATAGAGAACAACGAAGTTTATGCTCGTGGTGGAAGATACAAAAGTTCAGAGCTTACATCAGTAGGTTTCGCAATCTATACAGACGCACTTTGTGAAACATTAAGTAAATAATATTATTAAAGAAAAAAGGGTAGAAACTATGAAAGCAGATTTAATTGTTGGAATCCAATGGGGTGATGAGGGAAAAGGTAAGATAGTTGATAAACTAGCTGCTGAGTATGATATGGTTTGTAGAAGCCAAGGTGGTCATAATGCTGGTCACACTATTTGGGTAGATGGTGTTAAATATGCTCTTCACCTTATCCCATCAGGTGTTTTAAACAAAGATGCTATCAATGTAGTAGGTAATGGTGTTGTTTTATCTCCAGAATCTATCATCAAAGAGATGGTTCAGTTTGAAAACTTAGAGGGTCGCCTTTATATCTCAGATAAAGCACACTTAAACCTTTACTACCACGCTTTAATCGATCAAGCAAAAGAGAGACTAAAGGGTGATAAAGCTATCGGTACAACTGGTAAGGGAATCGGACCTGCTTATGCTGATAAGATTAATCGTACTGGTTTTAGAGTTGGTGAACTTTTAAATCCTGCTAAACTTACTACTTCTATCATAGAGTATTTTGAGCAAAATAGAGCAATTTTTGATATTTATGAGATAGCTACACCAGTAGAATCTGAACTTTTAGCACAACTTACTGAGTTTAAAGAGAAACTTGCTCCATTCATCACAGATACAACTCAAATGGTTTGGAAAGCTTTAGATGCTGATAAAAGAATCTTACTTGAGGGTGCTCAAGGTACACTACTTGATATCGACCATGGAACATACCCTTATGTAACTTCATCTGCTACTGTAAGTGCTGGTGCTTGTACGGGATTAGGAATCAATCCTAAAGATATTGGAAAAGTTACGGGAATTGTAAAAGCTTACTGTACTCGTGTTGGTAATGGACCATTCCCAACTGAAGATTCTGGTGAAGATGGTAAAAGACTTGGTGAGCAAGGTCATGAGTTTGGAACAACAACTGGTCGTGCTAGAAGATGTGGTTGGTTTGATGCGATAGCTACAAGATATGCTTCAAGATTAAATGGTTGTGATGAACTAGCACTTATGAAACTTGATGTACTTGATGGTTTTGATGAAGTTAAGGTTTGTGTTGCTTATGAACTTAACGGTGTTGAGATAGACTATATGCCATCAGAGTTAGATGATGTCACACCTATTTATAAAACATTTAAAGGTTGGGACAAATCGGTAGGTGCTAGAAGATTTGAAGATCTACCAGCAACTGCTCAAGAGTATGTAAAAGTTATAGAGGAGATTTCACAAACTAAAGTTGGAATCATCTCAACTTCTCCTGAAAGAGATGATACAATCATACTATAACCCTAATTTGGGATAAAATCTTATGAAAACTCGCTTTAGCTCCTTAGTTGCTTTAAAAAAAAGTGCTATGGAGAGGAGTGAGCAAGCTCTCCAAAGTGCTAATCGTGATTTAGATAATGCTAAAAAAGCGTTAGAACTCTCTTACAATACCCTCAATGATCTACAACAACCACAAACAGGAAAAATTTCAGATATGTTAGCCTCAAGGGTACTACTGAACTCTCAACGGGGTGATATACAACACAACCATGAGTGGATAAATTATGCCCAAAATAGAGTTGAAGAGGCAAAACTAAAGTTAAAAGAGACAATGGTTGAACATGAAAAGTTTAAATATTTAGAGGTTGAAGAGATTAAAAGAATTTTAAAAGAGATGAAGATTCAAGAGGCTAAAGATTTAGATGAGATAGCGTTGATGACCTTTGCTAGAAAAAATAACAACTTATAATTTGGAGTTTATATGAGATTTTTATTTATAATATTTTTAATGTTAACAGAGTTGATGGCTATACAAACAAGTGATAGACTTTTTGATTGTACAGAGATTTTTAAAGAGAGAAAAAGTGAACTTTTGGTTGAATTAGAGAGGATAGATGAGCAAAAACAAGCACTAAATGCTTTAAAAATTGCGACAGATGAACTTCTACAAAAAAAAGAGGTAAGACTTAATCAAAAAGAGGAAAAGGTTGATGAAAAATTAGCAGAGATAACAAAAAAAGAGAACTCAATAAAAGAGATGTTATCAAAAAATGAAAATATTTTAAAAGAGATGAAAAAACTTAAAATGAGTAAAATTGCTCAAACATTTGCTAAGATGAAATCTGCTTCAGCTGCTAATATTTTAGCAGATATGAAAGTTGATGAAGCCTTGGTTATTTTACAATCTTTAAAACCTAAAGTGATTGGGAAGATTTTAGCTAAGATGGATGCTAAGAAAGCTTCTAAATTGACAATCTTGTTAAGTAAATAGTCAAACTACCATTTTCTCTAATCATACCTTTACCTAATTTATAGTAAAATGTCCAAATTTATTTTAATTAAGTAAGGTCTATAAATGAAAATATCACTAAAAACTGTGCCTCATATATCTAACAAAATCGCTATCGATTTAAGTAAAAGTGGTGTAGTTAAAATGACACAAGGCCTTGAACCTGTAAAGCAAGTATCGGATAAAATTTTAATCGATAGTATCAATCAAGAGTTGGCTTTAGAAGAGAAAGTTGACGAGATTTGTAATGCTAACGAGGAAGAGATAGAGTTTATGCTCGCAGATGAGAGACAGCTTTTCTTTATGATAAAGAAAAAACTTGCTCCAGAATTTGGTGTAATACTAAATTATGATGAGAGATATTCAGATATTTCACATAAAATTTTAGATGAATTATATGAAGAGGATTTGATTTTTTATGATGTAACAGAAAATCGTGTAAAAAACATCATTTATAATGCTATCACTTCATTTATAGCAGATGCTTCTGAGATTGAAGATGCTATTATGGATAAAATTAGAACATATAAGAAAAGATATATTCCAGGAACGGATGAGTTTGATATCTTATATGAAAAACTATACAAAGAAGAGATGATGAAAAGAGGGATGCAATAATGAAAAAAGCTTGGATATATCTTGAGAATGGAATTTTTTTAGAAGCAAATAGTTTTGGAGCAGATTCAACAACAGTTGGTGAGATAGTTTTTAACACATCACTAAGTGGTTATCAAGAGATAATGTCTGATCCATCTTATGCTGGTCAATTTGTAACATTTACTATGCCTGAGATTGGAAATGTTGGTGTAAATAGCCAAGATATGGAGAGTAAATCTGCTCATGCTAAAGGTATGATAGTTAGAAAGTATCAAAAAAGATATTCAAACTTTAGAGCTGAAGAATCGTTAGATTCTTTCCTTGTTAAACATAATGTTATGGGTATTTGTGATATAGATACAAGATTTTTAACAAAAATGATTAGAACTGAGGGTGCTATGATGATGGTAGCTTCAACGAAAATCAGTGATAAAGATGAGCTTAAAAAGATTTTAGAGAGTTCACCAAGAATCGAAGATGTTAACTATATCGAAGAGGTAAGTACAAAAGAGGCTTATACTCATACAACTTCTACATACTCAAGAACTAAGTTTTGTTATGAGGATGCTCCAGAAGCTGAAGCAAATATAGCTGTTATAGATTTTGGTGTAAAAAGAAATATTTTAAATGAGATTGTAAGTGCTAAAATTGGTGTAGAGGTTATACCAAACGATTTTAAAGCTGAAGATCTGATAGAGCAGTACAATGCTAAAAAAATTGATGGTGTATTTTTATCAAATGGACCGGGTGATCCACTTGTACTTAAAAAAGAGCAAGAGCAGATTAAAAAGCTTATTGAGGCTAAGATTCCTATGTTTGGTATCTGTTTAGGTCATCAACTTTTATCAATCTCTCATGGCTATGATACTTTTAAACTAAAATTTGGTCACCATGGTGGTAATCATCCAGTTAAAAATGTTGAAACAGGTTTAGTGGAGATTACAGCACAGAATCATAACTATAATGTTCCTGATAATATTGTAGAGATAGCTAAAGTTACACATTCTAACCTTTTTGATAACACTATTGAGGGTTTAAAATATAACGATTCACCTATTTTTTCTGTTCAACACCACCCTGAATCTTCTCCAGGACCAAAAGAGAGTAGATATATTTTTAATGAATTTTTATCGTTAATTAAAAGATAAAACTATACTCCAAGTATAGTTTTATCTTATAAAAAAGACTCCTAAAACCTACTATCTAGACTATAAAATTTATATATAAACCACGATTTATTCTAAAGTAAACAAAAAGACAATAAATTACCTTACTTGCTATAAAATTAAGATTATTTAAACATATTTATTGATACTATACCGATGTTAATTAGTATAATATATTTATCTTAAAAATAGTTATACATAATTGCTTTGAATCTTCAAGGAGGCTATATATGGAGAATCGTCCATTAGAGTACGACTATACAATTGCAAAGTTATTCATGCTAACTACTATCGCTACTGGTATTGTTGGTATGCTTATCGGTGTAATTTTAGCATTTGAGCTTGCTTTTCCAAGTATTAATACAATGCTAGGACATGGGTTAGCGGAATTTACTAACTTTAGTCGTCTTCGTCCACTGCATACAGATGCAGTTATTTTCGGGTTTACTTTAAGTGGTGTTTTCGCTACTTGGTATTATGTTGGTCAGCGTGTACTAAAAGTATCAATGGCAGAATCTAAATTCTTAATGACAATTGGTTATGTTCATTTTACACTTTATGTTATCGGTGTTGCTGCTGTTATTTTTTCTATTCTTGCGGGTGTTACTACATCTAAAGAGTATGCTGAATTTGAATGGCCTATCGATATCGCTATCGTTGTTGTATGGGTACTTTGGGGTGTTAGTGTATTTGGTTTAATCGGTATTCGCCGTGAGAAGTCATTATACATCTCTGTATGGTATTATATTGCTACATTCTTAGGTATAGCTATGCTTTACTTATTTAACAATATGGAGATCCCTACAATTCTTGGTACAAATGGAATTGGTGAATCTGGTTTTGGTAACTGGT
>CAYLNF010000028.1:0-14055 GCA_964385165.1 uncultured Sulfurimonas sp. | reverse complement strand
CCATAGCAACACCAATAAAAGGGGAATCTATATAAGCATCACCACTAACAAGAATAACATCACAATAATCCCACCCACGAGCATCCATCTCTGCTCTAGTTGTTGGTAGAAAATCTTTCTCACTAAATGTTACTGTATCTCTTTTTGGTTGTTTATTTTTATTTCTTCTGCTCAATTTTATACCCTTTTTATCAGCAATCGGTAAGATTTTACTTTTTATATGTATAATAATACTAAATGAACTTGAAATAAGAGATAAGATATGACATACCCTTTTGAAAACTTAGAAAACTTTACACTTCCAGCTCTACTAGATCGCTCTGTAAAACTGTATGGCGATAACGATATAGTTGGTAAAGCTGGTGAAGATGCTATGAGATACCATCAATTTAACAAAAAAGTTTTAGAGATGGTTGAGCTACTACAAACCAATGGAATCTCAAAAGGTGATAAAGTTATACTTCTTAGTGAAAATATGCCAAATTGGGGTATCGCTTACTTTAGTGTGACATATTTTGGGGCTATCATAGTCCCTATACTTCCAGATTTCCACCCTGCTGATGTTCACCATATCATCAAACACTCTGAAGCAAAAGCTGTGTTTGTATCTGAAAAGTATCTACCAACGATAGAAGATTTTGAAGAGGATCATATAAACTTTGTGATAAAACTTGATGATTTAAAATTAGTTGATGAGTTAACAAACCAAAACTACATATCAAAACTAGCAAATAAAATATCACACTCTATTAACCATATAGAGAAGCCAAATGAAGATGATATGGCATCTTTGTTATATACTTCAGGTACTACTGGTCACTCTAAAGGGGTTATGCTCTCACATAAAAATCTTGTTACTAATGCTATGAGTACCTATACCAAGATAACCATAGAATCTGATAATGTTTTTTTATCGATACTCCCTTTAGCTCATACATTAGAGTGTACCATTGGATTCATTATCCCCATACTAAATGGTGCTAGTATATTTTACATAGATAAAGCACCTACACCTAGCGTTTTACTAAAAGCCTTTAAAGTTGTAAAACCAACTATGATGGTTAGTGTTCCACTCATAATTGAAAAGATATATAAAAACAAAGTATTACCTCAGATAAATAGCTCAATCATAACAAAAAGCCTATATAAAATACCATTTATGAGAAAAAAAATGAATATTATGGC
This sequence comes from uncultured Sulfurimonas sp., assembly GCA_964385165.1. Taxonomy (GTDB): domain Bacteria; phylum Campylobacterota; class Campylobacteria; order Campylobacterales; family Sulfurimonadaceae; genus Sulfurimonas. Next base: position 12,870 of record CAYLNF010000028.1, on the reverse strand, counting down.
TGGAAAGAAGCTTATAGAGATTTTTGGTGGTAGGCTTAAGTTTTTTGGGATTGGTGGGGCTGGTTTACCTGAGTATGTAGAGCAGTTTTTAATAGAATCTAAATTTCCATATATAGTTGGTTATGGCTTAACTGAAACAGCACCCCTTTTAGCTGCTTCTATCCATAACGGAGTTCAAAAGATTGGCTCAACTGGTTCAAATGTAGCTGGTGTTGAGTTAAAAATCAAAGATATAGACCCCGTAACTAAAACTGGTGAAATCATAGCAAAATCACCTAGTGTGATGTTAGGCTACTATAAAGACAAAGAGAAAACTGATGAGGTTATCGATGATGGTTGGTTTTTAACTGGCGATTTAGGTTATATAGATGATGGATACCTTTTTATAAATGGTAGAAGTAAAAATGTTATCATAGGTTCTGGTGGTGAAAATATCTACCCTGAACAGATAGAGGCAAGAATCAATGAAAATGAAGTTGTATTAGATTCTTTAGTTATTATGAAAGATAACAAGCTAATCGCTAGGGTACACTTAGATTATGAGCTAATAGATAAAAAATTTGGCTCAGATTTTGATAACAATAAAAAAATAGAAAAAGATATAGAGAATCTACTAGAGGAGATGCGTTTAGAGGTTAATAGTAATATATCATCATTTAGTAGAATGGTTAAGTTTGTAGAGCAAGTTGAACCATTTACAAAAACACCAACTAAAAAGATAAAACGATATTTATATACAGAATAAGCCTCTTAAAAAGAGGCTTGTATATTAATCAAATTGTGGTTGTAAGAAAGGGATAACTTGCTTTTTACGACTAAGTACACCATCTAACCAAACTTGAGAATCTTCTAGTTTACAATCAAATGCTTGTTCTATCTTAGATTCATCATCACTAACTACTAAAAGTTGAGAACCCTCTTTCATAATATCTGTTAAAAGGATAAGTACAGAGTGAAGATTACCCTCCTCTTTTAACTTTTTCATATCATCAAAAAGATCTTTTTTCATATCATAAAACACGCTTAAATCAACAACTTCAAGTTGACCAACACCAAGCTTAAAGCCATTCATATCAAACTCTTTATAATCACGAGTTGTTAACTCTCTAGCTGTCGCTCCAGCAACTGCTGATTTTACTATAAACATCTCCATACCAAGAGCTTTATAATCCTCAATCCCAGCGATCTGTGCTAACTCTTTACAAATCTTAGTATCTATCTTTGTACAAGTTGGTGATTTAAAAATCACTGTATCACTTAAGATAGCACAAAGCATCATACCAGCTATATCTTTTGGAATCTCAATCCCATGATAATCATACATCTCTTTTATAACAGAGTTTGAACACCCAATAGGTCTTATCCAACACTCTAACGGTGTTGATGTTGTTAAATCACCAAGTTTATGGTGATCTACTATACCTAAAATTGTAGCCTCTTTTATATCCTTAGGTGCTTGACCTAAATCTGAAAAATCTACTATATAAACATTCTCACCAGCATAAGATGTTTTAAGCTCTGGAGTTTCAGCTCCAAACTTATCTAAGATAAACTTAGTCTCAGGAGAGATCTCACCTTGACGAGTAGCTACACAATCCTCACCAAGTTTATTTTTTAGATATGTAAGAGATATAGCACCTACGATAGAATCACTATCTGGGTTAGTATGACCAAAAATATATGTTGACATTTGAAAAAACCTTTATTTTTTCGCAATTATACATAAGTTGAGTAAAGTTTATGATAAAATCGTATAATGATATACAAAATTTTAACCCCTATTATACTAATCATACTATTTAATGGTTGTGGTGATGAGCAGATAGATTCAGCTAATGTAACACAATGTGATATTATCATAGATAAAACTTACTATGAGATATGTTATGACTACAAACTAAAAGGTGCTTTGTTTGTATCTTATCAACTTGATGGCTCACTTGTAGATGATCCAAATATTACACAACGAGAATCTTTTTATAACGAAGATGAAATTTTAAAAGAGTACCAAAGTGATTATGATGATTATATTGGGAGTGGTTACGATAGAGGACATTTAGCTAGTGATGCCTCTTTTGATTATTCAGAAGAATCTTTATATAGTGTTTACTCTATGGCAAACATTATACCTCAAGACCCAGATGTAAATAGATACTCATGGATAGATACTGAAAATTTAGAGAGGCAAAAAGCTCATCAATACAATTATGTAGATGTTGTGATAGGTGTTATATATGATGAGAATCCTCAACAAATTGGTGAAAATTTTATCTCTGTGCCTAGTGGGTTTTATAAAAAAATATCTAGTTTAGATGGTGAATATGAGGAGTGTTTTTATTATGAAAATATACCTTACGATATATATGATGATAGCTTAGAGAATCACAATGTTGAGTGTGATTCTCTAAATTTTGATTATTATTAATTTACTTTAGTAACCTAGCTATTTTTGCCTGAAGTTTTAACCATTTTCTATGTTCCATTAAAGGGAAACCAGCAAAAGTTTTTCCACTCTCTTTAATACTATTGGTTATACCACTTCTTGCTGCGAAAGTTGAAAATGGTGCTACCTCTAAATGCCCTGCTGAAGCTGCTTGACCACCCATAACAACATTTCTACCAAATTTTGTAGAACCAGCACTACCAGATTGAGCAACAAATACAGAGTATTCACCAACCTCACAATTATGTCCTATCTGAACAAGATTATCTATACGAACACCTTTTTTGATAAGTGTAGAGCCAAAAACAGCTCTATCTATACTTACATTACTACCAATCTCAACATCATCTTCTATGATAACATTTCCATTTTGATAGATTTTTTTATGTTCACCTAGCTTATTTGTCGCAAAACCAAAACCATCAGCACCAATAGCTGTATTTGAGTGAATTATACAATCACTACCTATTTTACAATCTCTATAAACTGTAACATTTGGATATATGATACTATTATCACCAACAACAACATCAGCACCAACATAAACATGAGCTAAAATAGTACAATTTTTACCAATCTTAGCACCATTTGCTATTTCAGCTTTAGAAGATACTTTACTACCCTCACCTATAATAGGCTCAGGTAAACTATTATCCTCTATAAGTGGAGCAAAATATTTAGATAAAATAGCCATCTCCCAGTAAGGGTTATCTACAACTAAAGCTACACACGATTTAGGAACATACTCTTTAGTTTTAGAATCAACTATAATAGCACCAGCATTAGTTTCAGCTATCTCTTTAACATATTTAGAATTTGACACAAAAGATAGTTCACTACTTGTAGCATCTTTTAATCTATTCATAGCAGTTATCTCTATATCTTCACCACTAAACTCTGCCCCAATTATTTTTGCTATCTCTTGTAATCTCATAACTATCTCTCTAGTGCTACGGCACCACTTCTAACAATTTCTTTAGGATTGTATCTTTTTACAGCTTTTAAGAAGTTATCTACTCTATTTGGTTCATCAGCTACCATAGCGATAATAACATTCTCACCAGCGTTTACTATTTTTCCATTATATGCTTCACATAAAGTGTTTATATCACTTAACGATTCTGTGATTGGAAATTTGATAAGTGCCATCTCTTTTTCAACCATATCTGCGTGTTCATAAACTCTTAAAACTGGAATCAGCTTATGAAGTTGTTTCGTAATCTGCTCTATAACTCTAACTGAACCTGAAGTTACAATCGTAAGTCTTGAGTATTTAGAATCTGGAATTGGAGCAACAGTTAAAGATGTGATGTTGTATCCACGACCTGAGAACAGGTCTGTAATACGAGATAAAACACTAGCTTCATTAACAACGATAACAGATACTACTCTTCTTTCGCTATTTTCACTCATTATTTTGTCCCCTTTTTCTCTAATAACATCATATTAAACAATGAACCACCTGCTGGTACCATCGGCATAACATTTTCCATTCTATGAACGATAACCTCTATAAAAGCTACAACATTTTTCTCAACAGCATCTTTAAGAGCAGCATCAAACTCCTCTTTAGTGTTAACTCTATAACCGATTCCACCAAACGCTTCTGCTAATTTCACAAAATCTGGCTGAATAGATAAGTCTGTTTCACTATGTCTTTTATCATAAAAAAGTGTTTGCCATTGACGGACCATACCAAGATAGTTGTTATTTAATATAACATTTATAACTGGTAATTTTTTCTCAACTGCTGTCATTAACTCTTGAACATTCATAAGAATCGAACCATCACCTGTAAAGTTTATACTAACTTTTTCAGGTGAAGCTGCTTTTACACCTAATGCTGCTGGAAAACCAAACCCCATAGTTCCAAGTCCACCAGAACTCATAAACTGACGAGGGCGACTAAATGGATAAAATTGTGCTGACCACATTTGGTGTTGACCAACATCTGTTGAGATATTAGCCCCATCACCTAGAAGCTCACCAACTCTTTTTACAACCCACTGAGGTTTAAGTCTCTCTGAATCTTCATGGAAAGTTAAAGGGTGTAATTTGTTAAAATTACTTACTGTCTCTCTCCAAGATTTATAACTATCTGAGTTGATTTTATCACAATGTGTAAGCATATCATTTACAACATTTTTAACATCACCAACGATTGGATAATCAGCATTTACAAGTTTAGAGATAGAAGCTGGATCAATATCTACATGTATAACACCAGCATTTTTAGCAAACTCACTAAGTTTACCAGTTACCCTATCATCAAATCTAGCACCTAAAGCGATAACTAAATCTGTCTCACTCATAGCCATATTTGAAGCATAACTTCCGTGCATACCAAGCATACCAACAAGAAGTTCATCATCATAAGATAAAACACCACGAGCCATAAATGTCTCAACAGCAGGGATTCCTGTTTTATGAACTAAATCTCTAACCTCATAAGCAGCATTGGCATTTATGATACCACCACCTAGATAAAATAGTGGTCTCTTAGCTTTACTTATAGCTTCCATCGCTTTTTTAATTTGGCGAGGGTTACCTTTTACATGTGGCTTATATGTTTCAAGTTCTATCTCAATATCGTAGTTAAACTCAGCGATTTGTGCTGTAACATCTTTTGGAATATCAACATGAACTGGACCTGGACGACCAGTACGAGCTATATAAAAAGCCTCTTTAAGTACACGAGCTAAATCTTTAGCATCTGTTACAAGGTAGTTATGTTTTGTACATGAACGAGAGATTCCAACTGCATCAATCTCTTGAAACGCATCAGTACCAATAAGGCTCATTGGAACTTGTCCACTTATTACAACCATAGGGATAGAATCCATATAAGCATCAGCTAAACCAGTTACAGCATTTGTAAAACCTGGACCAGAAGTGATCATAGCAACACCAACTTTACCGCTAGCTTTTGAATAGCCCTCAGCAGCGTGGATAGAAGCTTGTTCGTGACGATTTAGTATATGTTTAAACCCATCTTGTTTGTAAATCTCATCATAGACATTCATTATCGCCCCACCGGGGTAGCCAAATACTGTATCTACACCCTCAGCGATTAAAGCTTCGATTACCATCTGTGCTCCACTTATTTGCATGAAAAGTCTCCTCTATAAAAATTATAATTTTAAAAATTTGTGGATTATACCTAAGAGGAGCTATATTTGAGGTTAATTGTGGATATAGTTTAATCCTCTAAGATAGAGTTAAATATCATAGATGGTTTCCAACTAGATAAAGAGCCCTTTGGTAAAGTGTCTAGTTCAAGTTTACTCTCTTTATAATATTTCTTAAAAATATTGAAAAAACTCTCCATTTGATTCTCTATACCAAAATATGAAACAAACTTTTTAATCGCTGCTTCTACAACTTTAATATCTTCATGTCTCACTAAAGCAGCCTCTAATTGACGCATATAACACCAACTAAAGATAGTAGCTAAAGATACATATCTAGTTTTAATCTTCATATATTTTTCAAGAGCATGAGCAACACCATCAGGATCACCCTTAACAGCATAACTATTAGCAACAGCTACATCTTCGGTCCACTCCTCTTGGATTCTTCTACCATCAGGTGTATTTAAAAGATCTTCATGTTTATCAAGTAATGCGTAAGCTGTTGCTAGTTCATTATCTCTGATAGCACTATTAAACTGCTGTTTAGCTGTTATATCTCTCATTATCTCTTTAATCTCTAAACTAAAATCATTAAAGTTATATAAGATTTGAGCTATTTTTAGCGCAGCATTTATATCATCTTGCTCTATAAGCTCATAAACTTTAGCATAAAGCTTATCAGCATAATTTATCATATTTTTATACTCTGGGAACTCTTTTAGATATGGATGATGTTTTACAAGTTCACAAGCTAATTTAAACTCTTTTTTACCAACAACATCTTTAAATCTTTGATAAACTCCACCTTTAGTAAAAAGCTCCTGAATAAGTGCTGTTTTACAACTTATACCCCTAAATGGTGCTAGTAATTCTCTAGCTTTTTCAACAGTTGTTCTATCAAGAGCATACTGCTGTGCTAACACAAAAGTTTTTTGCCATTTATTTTCTAAAGCTTTATAAACATTTGAAGTTTTATACATTGGGTGTTGACTTGCTACACCATAAGCTAAAGCGATCTTACCCTGTTTAGCATAAGTAGTAAACTTTTCATAATTATCATACTCAGATAAAACTTTTTTAATTATGGTATTTTTAGATGGTACTTTACTAAAAATACTAAAGATATTTTCAGCTTTTTGTCTATCATTATTTTGTAAACATATTTGTGCTTTTTCTAGTGTTTTATCCCAAAGAGTAGATATAAGTTGATAAATATCGGTATAAACTAAAAGTGAATTTACTTTTTTATAAGCTTCGAGCATATCAAACTCTTTTTTCTCTAGTAACTCTTTTAATTTTTTAACACCAGCTTCTATATCGTAAAAAAGTAGATCTCCACCAGCCGTACCAACTATTAACTCTTTTCTCTTTTCATCAAAAAACATAGCACTTATAGGTGAAGTTAGTTTTATATATTTGTCATTTATAAGTTCATAAGTATCTAAATCATAAACGATCACATACCCTAACTCTGTACCAACAAAAAGAAATTTATAATCTTTAGCAACTACAATCTCCCTTACATCATCGTGCATAGCTTGGATTCTATGAAGTATCTCACCCGTATGTATATCCCAAATAATCGCATTATTACTCTTATCTATACTTAACAATCTATACTTATTTAAAAAAACAACTTTCATAACTGGGTATGAGTGACCAACAAACTTTTCTGAAGCTTTCATCGTTGATAAATTAAAAAGTTGTATCTTCTTATCGTAACTAACGGTTGCTACCCATTGCCCATTTTTACTAAACTCTATATCGTTTATAGTATCAGCATGAGCTGGTAAAACTAAAGCCAGTTTTCCACTATTTATATCAACAACAAATGTTTTACCATCATCACCACAAGAGAACATATAGCGGTCTCTTGGATCGATTCCTAAACAGGAAACTTCACCTTGATGTCTAGTAACTTTAGCAACATTTTTTTTAGTTTTTGAGTTAAAAAGCAAAGTCTCTCTACAATCAGCACTCAAAGATGCGAAATAGGAACCATTGTTTGTAAAAGATACAACATGTGTCTTAAATCTCTTATGCTCTATCTTTGCTTTGAAACCAGATAACAAAGAAAGATCCTCTTTATTAAAGTATCTTACAGTTGTTTGTGAATCTGCTACAAGTAAACTATCATCTTCTAAAATCTTTATAAAAATAATAGCCTCTGAGAACCTTTTAACTCTAGTTGATTTCATCTATATCTCTCTTATATATCCCTCAGATAAAAGTTTTTGCTTTATCTGTTGTTGATGTTCATCACCTTTAGTTTCCATATGAACAGTAACATTAGCATCACCATAATCAAGTGAAACAGATGTTCTATCATAAGCGATATGAACAATATTCGCATTTAACTCTTGTAAAATCTCTGTAAATCTCATAAGTGAACCAGGTTTATCAACTAATGTTACAGTTAGTTTCATCTTTCTACCAGATTTTAAAAGACCCTTTTCTATAATCACAGAAAGAAGTGTAACATCCATATTTCCACCACTTAAAACAACAGCTACTTTTTTACCTTTTAGGTGTGGAAGTTTGTTATGTAGTAGTGATGCTACACCAACAGAACCAGCACCCTCCACCACTAACTTTTGTTTCTCTAGTAAAAATAAGATAGCACTAGCTATCTCCTCATCATCAACATTTACAAATCTATCTACATTATCAAGCATATAGCCTAATGTTATCTCTGAAGTATCACGAACAGCTATACCATCTGCTATGGTTCTAACACTTGAGGTATCAACAGCACGACCAAGTTCAAAAGAGTTTTTAAGTGCTGGAGCACCTTTAGCACTTACACCTATAACCTCTATATTTGGATTCTTAGCTTTAAATGCCATAGCCATTCCAGAGATAAGACCACCACCACCAACAGGGATAATCACGGCATCTAACTCTTCACATTTATCTAAAATCTCTAAAGCTACACTACCTTGTCCAGCTATAACTTCATCATCTTCAAATGGATGAACAAAAGTTAAAGAGTTCTCCTCACCATATTTAAGAGCAAAGCTATAAGCCTCATCGTAGTTTTTACCATGTAAAATAACTTCAGCACCAAAATGTTTAACACCATTTACTTTTGTAAGTGGTGTAGATTCAGGCATCACGATAACAGCTTTTATATCAAACTTTGAAGCTGAGAGTGCTACACCTTGAGCATGATTACCAGCACTAGCAGCTACAACACCACAAGCTCTTTGCTCATCAGTTAATGATGCTATTTTGTTATAAGCACCACGAATCTTAAAAGCACCAGTAACTTGAAGATTCTCTTTTTTAAGATAAACTTCACAATCAACCATCTCACTTAAATATGGAGCATACGAAAATGGTGTATTTACAACTACATCTTTGATACGCTCTTTAGCTTCATATATTTTTTCTAAATTTACCAATTAAATACCTTATAAATGTTTATGTTCAACCATTGAACACATATTTTGAACAACAACCATACCAGCATCTTTAGCTTTTTGTGCTGCTTCATTATTTACTATACCTTTTTGTGACCAGTAAACTTTCACATCACCTCTAGCGATACAAGCATCAACTATCGCAACTAAAGCATCAGGTTTTCTAAATATATCTACCATATCAACACTAAAAGGGATCTCAGCGAGTGAACGGTAAACCTTTTGACCAAGGATAGTATCCTCTTTAGGATAAACAGGAACAATCGTAAATCCAACACTTTGTAGATATTTAGCAACTTTATGACTATCTTTTTCTGCGTTTGGAGAAAGACCTAAAACGGCAATAGTCTTAACACTATCAAAAATCTCTTTTATCTCTTGTTTATTAGCATTAACTGAAGGAAACTCACATTCCATAATCTATCCTTTTAAAAAATTAGTAAACTCTTTTATAAAAGGATTATATCAAAAAATAATAAAGTGAAAATTATTAAAAGATTAGAATGTTTGAAGATTTTTTAAAGCAGCTTTTACAAGTGTAGCTGTATCACTACCCTCACACTCACTAAGAGCTTTTGAGATTTTATCTTTTTTAAAGCCTAGAGCTTCTAAAGCTTCTGTTGCTTCGCTAAAAGCTTGTGTAGCTGGTGAGGTTGTTGTGATTAACTCTGTATCAAATCCAGCAAGTTCAACTAAAATACGACCAGCACTCTTAGGTCCAATCCCTGGAACTTTTTTGATTCCATTCATATCTTTGTTGTTTATTATGGTAGCAAACTGTGATGGTGTGTATGTTGAACAAATAGCCATAGCAACCTTTGGACCAACTCCGTTTATCTTTATAAGCCTAGCAAACATCTTTTTTTCACTCATCTCTAAAAAACCAAACAATAGTTGGGCATCTTCACGGATAATATGTGTCGTAAAAAGGTTTACTTTTGTTTTTGGCAAAGCAGAAAATGTTTGTAGAGATATAAACACCTCATATATAACACCATCCACATCAAGATGAACAACAGATGGTTCTTTATACTCTATGATACCTTTTAAACCAACTATCATGCTTTAACCGCTTTAATCTCAAACTCACCCTCTTCAACCTCAACAACAGCAAAGATTTTCTCTGATGAACCCTCTTGTGGTTTATAACTTAACTCCATAGGTGGCTCTATAAGTTTAAAACGAATCTCATTATAACCTACCCATTTATCTCTATTTATAATCCTAGCATCAAAAATATTATCTTGAAAAGATGCTGTTCTAGTTGTTAAAAGTCTAAGTTGATCACTTTGTATATCATACTCTTTTTTCAAACTAGCTAAGTGTGCTTGAGTTTTTTGAAACTGTTTATACTTTTTTACAAAAGATTCAGGCATCTTAACACCATTCTTTTTATATTGTAACAATCTCTTTTTAACATCATTAAAAGATGACATATTTTTCTCTATAAGAGCAGAGTATTTATCTACATCTTTTTTAAGCTTATCAACGGTTGTTTTTAACCTTTTGATACTACCTTTATTCTCATCAACACCACTTTTCGTATCTTTTTTCATAAGTGGATCGATTGTGAAAATATTTTCACTCCCCTGAAGCTTTTTAATCTCTATGAGCCTAGAAGCGGTTGCTTTTACATAAGAAGCACATAGATCTATCACAACCTCTTTAGCATTTATTTTACCACCTAAAGCTTGTGAAATATCAACAAAGTCACCATCAACCACACCATGTTCTAGTCTTGTAACATGAACATCACCACCATGTGCTAAACCTTTATGAACATGGATTCTTATATCTTCTGCTGTTATCTCTGAAGTTTTATGTGTTTGACCATCTATGATAGCTTTTATCGCATTTATCGTAGCTCCTGAACCAACATTACCCTCAACATGAATCTCACTAACCTCTATATCCATACCACTACCTATGGCATCTTTAATAGCATTAGCCTCTTTTACATTGATAGATACATCAGCCTCTAGTTCACTAGCTATCGAACCAGTTGTTTTAAAACTTATCTCACCAACATCCACTTCACTTTTTATTTGATATTTGTTATTTTCAAAAGCGATATAACCATTCTCTTTAGCTATATATTTTACACCAAGTTTACTCTCTTCAACTTTTATCGTTTCATCAACAGTAAAAGTTGGTTTATTATCTACTTTTGGCTCTTTTGGTTTCATATACTCACCACGGCAATCTCTTCCGGGTTTACCAAGTTTAGCTTTTCTATACTCTATAAGTAGCTCACCAGCCTCAACACTTTTAATAAAACCTCTTGAAGCATAGTCAACTCTCTCATTTTGACCTATCTCCTCTTTTTTATCGTAGTGCATAATGATAGAATCATCAATAGTTGGAGTTGGCTCAAAACTCTCAGCTATTAGGATTGTTTCACTCTCTTCGTAGTAAACTTCCTCTTCAATTCTTACATGAGCAGATATTTTAGAAACAACTTTATCTAACATCTCATCAAATATATTTATAAGGATTCCAGCTCTTACTTTTCTTTTGTTTATCAAGATAAGAAGCTCTTTTTCAAATCTAGGGTTATAACTAACCTGAGAACCTTTTTGTATGCTCAAATATACTTTACATTTTGTAGCATTAGCACCAACAGCTAATTTAAAGTTTTTGTATAGATCCTCTTTGTTAGATTTTGAGAAAATCTCTATCTCATACATCTGCTTTATCTGAAAATCTGAATTTAAAAGCGTCTCTTCATCTATATCTCTTAAAGTGTAAGAATCAACTTCATCCCAATCACTATCTTTACCATTGTTGTTCATCCTAGTATAAGTTTGAACCTCAATAATATTAAAATCTAGCTTATCTACCGAAACACCGTATGTTTTAGCAAGACTTACTAGCTCTTTTGCTACATTTTGAGTCCTAACAACGGTAGGACGAATTTTGTTTGAAGATATATCTGTTGTTTTTTTAGAACTAAATAGAGCCATATTTCGATACCACCACTTATATAAATCAATTTTGTGAGTATTTTAACCAAATATTTGTTAATATTATGTAAAGTTAAATTATAAAAGAGTTTATATATCTATGTTTAAATCAATATTCACAAACAGTTTCGGTATTCTTGTGTCAAGAATCTTAGGATTTATACGAGATCTATTCACAGCTTCAGCACTTGGTGCCAACATATATAGCGATATTTTCTTCATAGCCTTTAAACTACCAAATCTATTTAGAAGAATCTTCGCAGAGGGTGCTTTTACACAAGTTTTTATACCTGCTTTTGCTAAAACAAACCATAAGGGTGTTTTCTCTGCCAATATTTTTGTAGTTTTTTTAAGCATTATATTTTTTATAACACTACTTGTAAACCTCTTACCCTCACTGGCAACTCAAGCGATAGCCGTAGGTTTTGATGAAAAAACCATAGAGTTAGCCTCCCCTTTTGTAGCCATAAACTTTTGGTATCTACCACTTATATTTGCTGTTACATTTCTAAGCACTATGCTTCAGTATAAAAACCATTTTGCCACCTCAGCATTTTCAACAGCTCTACTAAATTTATCTCTTATATTATCATTATATTTCTCACAAGATAAAACTCAGGTAGAGATAGTTTACTATTTAAGTTGGGGTGTAGTTGTTGGTGGAATCTTACAACTAGCTGTTCATCTCTTAGCTATATATAACTATGGACTTTCTAAGATTCTTATAGGTGGTTTTAAACATCTAAAAGTAAAATCAAAAATCATAAAAAAAGATACAAAAGAGTTTAGAAAACAGTTCTTTCCTGCTATGTGGGGAAACTCTACTGCTCAAGTGAGTGCTTTTTTAGATACATTCTTAGCATCTTTTTTAGTAACAGGTTCTATCTCTTACCTTTACTATGCTAACAGAA
>CAYLNF010000027.1:0-14116 GCA_964385165.1 uncultured Sulfurimonas sp. | reverse complement strand
CAAATTGCCAAACAACAAGCTATATATCAATACACCAACAGAAAAGCAATCCTAAAATACGAAAGTAAGATTAATAATTTTAAGTTTTTTGTAGGGCTGAAATATAGAGATAAACTAGAAGCACTTAGGCTTCAGAAAAAACAACTAAAATTCAAGTTGAAATCTGATTTGATTGACAACAGAGAATACCAGAAGCTCTATACACCTATCCGTAAAAGTAAAGAAGCTATTGAGTTTCATATTTGGGATATTTGTTATAGGTTTCGTAATAGACATTTTTCTTGTGGTCGACTAAAAGAGATTTATAGGTAGTTTAAGGACAGAGGACGATAGTTTCAAGAAACACACACATTGGTTGTGTGTGGCTAACGCATTTTAGTGTGTATGTTATAACGTTACTATAACGACTCACACAGTGCGTTATAGCAAAGAGTAGGGCTCCATACTTATTTTACATTCTTTTTCGCATTTATTGGGCATATTGAAGAAATATGGCTATAATTTGAGTAATAAATTGGTCAGTTGTGGTGACTTACGCAGCGGGTGTCCCTCGACATACACAGTGTGCTTTTAAGGAGTATTTAATACACCTTAAATACCGTTATACAGGGCAGTAGAGTTTTTAGCCTCCTTAATAGAAACTAGTGTGTATGTGGATTTACCCCTCTGAAACCTCGTAATATAGGGGTTTAAAGAGTGAATGCCGCAGTTCGAATCCCTAGTTGTCCACCATATTAATATATCTCTTTAACTCTACCAACCTCTCCACTCATAAGTCTCACTTTTATACCGTGATGATGATTTTGTGATTTTGTTAAAATATCTCTAACTATACCATCTGTTAAAAGCCCACTTTCTTGATCTTGTTTTAGAACGATAGCTACACTATCACCATGTTTTATATTTTTTCTTTTAGTTGTATCTAACATATTTATCCTTTGCTTATGTAAGTGTATTATAGTAAAATAGCATAAATACTTACAAAGGTTATCATTATTATGTTAAGCAACCAAACACTATTAGAACAATTTAGATTATTTTATAAAGAGTACAAACCAAACAATTTTGAAGAAGCGGTTGAAAAATTTTCCATATTTGGTGGAATCAACTGGAGCGATATAGATACCTCTAAAGATTCTATGGAACTGATAGAGAAGATAATTTTACCAGATTTTAGATATATCCGTAACGATGTTACTGAGCTTACTACTGGTATGCCACTTTATCACTCTATCTTAACTGGAATCGCTTTGGGTGATGGGAAACCTCATACAGCTTTTAAACGAGCAAATGTAACTAAAGAGGTTGGTGAGAATGCTCTTGATGAACTTTTAGATATGGGAATCATAAGATTAGAAAAATCTAAAAAAATCTTTACCTCTTGGGCTGAAAGTGAATCTGTATCTAACAAACTATATTTTACTTCACCATTTTTAAGATTCTGGTTTGCTTTTGTATCTCCACTTTTTAAAGGTGTTCGTGATGGAGACTATAAAGAGATAAGAGAAAAATTTAAAAATCGTGAAAGTGAGTTTGTTCAGCTGATATTTACTCAACTATCTTTTGAAGTTTTAAAGTTATCATCTAAAGAAGATCCTATCGTAGAGATAAGCTCATACTGGGATAATGATGTAGAGATAGATATATTTGCCAAAACAAAATCTGGTAAAATGATAGCTGGAACTACAAAATATACAAATGCTAAACTTAAAAAAAGTGAACTTACAAGACTTCAAGAATCTTGTCAAAAAGCTAAAATGGATGTTGATAGATTTGTTATCTTTAGTAAAAGAGGATTCTCAAATGAACTTAAATCTCTTAAGGGCGAAAATCTAAAACTATTTACAGTTAAAAGTTTTAAAAAACTTGTTGAATAGTTAAAAATTTATTATGAAAGATTCAACATATAAATATCTCCTTATCCTTAGTATGTTTCTTTGGGGTGGTGGTTGGAGTGCTTTGAAAGTTTTAACTCCTGAACTATCTGCTGATGTTATCATCTTTTGGAGATTTTTTATTATGTCTCTTTCATTTATACCTATTTTGATTTTTTTTAAAAAACCTATAATATTAAACAGATCAAACCTCAACTATATTCTAGGTAGTTCAATCTTAAACATCGCCTTTATGATCTCATCATTTTTTGGAATCAAGTATGGTCTTGCTGGTGGTGGTGGTGTTATTATCACCACACTTACACCGATTATGACCTTTTTGCTTGTGGCTATTGTATTTAGAAAAAATCTACAAAAATTCCAATATATAGGGATAACTTTAGGTTTAATTGGAGCAGTGATTATGCTTCAAACAAACGATATAGAGCAATTTTTAAATGGCTCAAATATCTACTTTTTACTCTGTGCCATCATCTGGGCAGGTGTAACCATGTTATCACAACACTCCCATAAACATATCCACCCGATTCATTATAGTTTTATCATCTCACTTATAGCAACCATAGTATCTTTTTTATATGCTTTATATAATGGTGCTAATATTTCTAGTGTGTTTGAGCAAGATAGAGATTTTTGGATAGCTTTGATATACTTAAGTGTTTTTGGGCAAACTGTTGCTACCACCATCTACTTTATGGTATCTGGAAAATTAGGGAGTGAAGAGACAAGTTCATATATGTTCTTAGTACCTATATTTGCTCTTTTAGTAGCTTGGTTAGTTTTAGATGAGCCTATACAAACACACATAATTATAGGTGGTATGATAAGTATAGTAGCTGTTTATTTTATAAATAAAAAATCTAATCCCATAAAACAGAAACACCATACTCCTGATTTAAAACAATAAACTTTTTATAGTAAACTTTCTTTCCATACTTTTTACTAAGTAGTTCAACCTCAAGTTCACCATTTTCAAGAAGTTCTCTAACCTCTTGATACTTCAACCATTTACCATACCTAGCTAAAGAGTTTTGCCAGATTCTAAAGTCACAAGTAGCATCATCAGTAAGCTCAAACATCTCACCATCTTCAGTTTTCCAAGAAGCATTGGAACAAGCATAAAGCTTCACTTTCTTACCACTAACCTCTTTATCCCTAACCTCAATAACACCATCTTCACAATATGGACATTTTCCTAAAATCATTAACACCCCTCTCACTCATACAAAAGTGTATCTTCTATATCTTTATATCTCAACGATCTATCTATTATAGAAAAATCATACCTTTTTTTATAGTTATGTAATTTATCTAGTTGATTATTATCTACTATGATATATACATTATGTAACTCAACCATATTTTTAAAAATAGGGTAGTTTTTTAAGAGTAAAGCAAAAAACTCTATCCCATTACTAAAATTTGAACTTTTAAAATTATAATCAATAATAATTTTATCAGGTAAGTTACTCTTTAACCAAACATCTAAAAGTGATAGTTTTGAGTAACCAAAAAAGCCCCACTTATCTAAAGGTGGTTCTATCATATCTTTAAATATTTTTAAAATTGCCAAATCTGATGAGACAACAACTACATCTTGTTTCTCAAGGGTGATATAATCCTCTAGTTTATTTTTTGAAATTTTATTTTTATGTAGTAGATATCTAAAAGTTGATGGAATCGTTTTTGGCATATTTTTCTTTAGGTAAGATACTATCTCATTTGATTTTTTTGCTCTTATCCAGATATAAGATTCTATCTCACCACAATAATGTTTAGATAACAAAACTATTTGGTGTTGAGCCTTTGTTAAGTATCTTAATACCTCAGATTTCAGCTGTGGAGTTGAGGCTAAGATTTTTACATTTTTAGATAAAGTATCATTATATATAAAACGGTAGATCCATTTACCAAACTCTATAACCTCTCTATGTTCTAACATCAATTTTTCAAGTTTATCATCTACAAACAGACAATCTATCTCACTTAAATCATCTATGATAAATTTAAAATATGGTGAAAAAAGTTTAGAATCTAGTTTCGGATAATTTTTCACATTAGCAAAAGCGATAGATATAGCATCTAAAAGTGGTAGTGTTAAAAGTTTTAGAATCTCTTTTAACTCTGTAACCTTATTACTATTTATATATGCGATTTTTGATTCAAAAATCTCGATAAACTTCAACCTTTTTTCTTGAATTTCAACCACATTTTTTGAGTTTTTTATGATACATAAAATATTTTTAGAGAGAATATGATGAGAGATTTTTTTCTCAAATATGAATGTTGAAAGTATAGAGTGAGTTATCTCAACAAACTCACCATCTTTTATATTATCATCACCAAAAATCTCATCTATCAAACTATTTAGAACTTTACTCTCATCTTTGGATATTTCCACTTTATTTAAATATTTTTCAAGATAAATAGCACAAACTTTATATATAAAACCTTTTTTCTCAGCTTGAGCCTCTTTTATCTTTTTTAGTTTTATAATAGATTCTTTTTTCTCATCATACAATTCACCTAATAACTGAGAAAATTTATGAGCATTAAACGGTTTATATATGACACCTAATATCTTCTCCATAATAGGGTTTGAGAATTTTTGATTCATAGATGTAGATGTTATAAAAACAACCTCAACATCTTTTAGTTTATCAGTATCTTGTAAAATCTCTACAAGCTCATTTCCATTTAGATTTGGCATATTTATATCTGTGATGATAAGCTTTATATCTAAACCTTTACCAACCATCTCAAATGCTTCCATACCATCAGAGGCAGTATAGATAGAATCTTCTCTAAACTCAAAATCTTTTAGTTGATTCAAAAGTAGTGCTTTTTTAACAATCTTCACTATCATATTGCTATCATCAACTATAAGTGTTGGAAGATGTTTCATTATTTCAAATCCTAGTTTTATATCCCTTATTTTGACATAATTTAGCTAAAATTACATTATGAATAATTATATAGAAAAATTTAACAACTCCATAAAAAACACATTTTTTACAAAACTACCAGTTTCTCACCAAGAGTTTATAAAAGAAAAATCATTTGAACTAAAGTTTTCCCATCAGGAGATTAAACAGATCATAGATATAACTAGAGATTTAGAGATGTGGAATGAAAAGAGTATCATAGATATTTTCCCAGACCATAACCAAAAAAAAGTTGTATTTACTAGACTTCGTAAAATATATGAAGATATTCGCTCAAAACCAAACTCTTATGAAAACTTTGAGTTAAAAAACATACCAACTGAGCAAAAATTTACTTTTAAAACTGAAAATAAAGATGGCTTTGGTCTAGGACTTTGCCCAGTAGCTAGTGAAAAAACTAGATGTTGTAATCTTCTTACACTTGATGCTGTTGAGAGTTGTGGGTTTGACTGCTCTTACTGTTCGATTCAAAGCTTTTATAACCAAAATACTATAACTTTTGATTCTGGATTTAGTGAAAAACTAAAAAACCTAAATCTTGAAAAAAATAAAACTTACCATATAGGGACTGGTCAAGCTTCAGATTCTTTGATGTTTGGAAATCGTGAGGGTGTTTTAGATTCCCTTTTTGAGTTTGCTAAAGAAAATCCAAATGTGATTTTAGAGTTTAAAACAAAATCAGATAACATAAAATACTTTTTAGAAAATGATGTACCATCAAACATACTTTGTACTTGGTCACTAAACACCCCAACTATCATAAAAAATGAGGAGCATCTAACAGCTTCACTAGAAAAAAGAATCTCATCAGCTAGAAAACTAGCAGATAAAGGTGTAAAGGTTGGTTTTCACTTCCACCCTATCGTTGAGTATGAAAACTATATAGCAGAGTATAAAGAGATATATGCCCAACTTATAGAGCAGTTTAACCCAGATGAAGTGGCACTTGTTAGTTTTGGGACATTAACATTCATAAAACCTGTTATAAAACAGCTTCGTGAACGAGAGTTTAGAAGTAAAATCACTCAGATTCCGATGACAGATGCTAGTGGAAAAAGCTCTTATCCAAATGAAACAAAAGTTGAGATGTTCAAGTCAGCTTATGATAGTTTTAAACCTTGGCATAAAAAAGTGTTCTTTTACCTATGTATGGAGGAGCATCAAATGTGGAATAAAACTTTTGGTTATCAGTACTCAACAAACAACGATTTTGAAAATGCTATGCTTAATGCTTACTGTGAGAAAACTAATCGTGAGTTTTTGATATAGAAAGTAGTTAAGAAGTTTGCAGTGGGAGGGTGTTAGAGCACCCATCCGAACCACAAAACCAACATCGGAGGTTTAAGATGAAGCCTAATTTCATCCAACTTCTTGGGGTAATTGTATCAATTATTAATTTAATTGTCAATATCCTAAGATATGTAAACTCCTAAGTTAGTTTGCACTTTCCTCTTTGTGGGGGATAGCATATAATTTTTCAACTTCTTTAATCTTAAAAAATTTATAGGATATAAAATGAATTTTAAAACAGAATCAAAAAAAGAGAGCTATTTTTTATCACAACCTCATCAACCATTTTTTATACTTGGAATCGTTGGGGCTATTGTTATGATGCTTATTTTCGCACTTAGTTATAAAGGTATATTTTCTCTCCAAACAGAGATTTTAAACTTTCATGTTTACACAATGGTTTTTGTGGTTTTTACAAATATGTTTACAGGTTTTTTATTTACCACATTTCCACGGTTTTGCCAATCACAAGTGATAACTAAGAGATATTATAAAAATATTTTTTACTCAACAACACTTGGCTCCACTATATTTTTAGTTGGTTCTTTTTTAAACCATAGTTTGATGTTTATGGGGATGATTTTACTTTTTATATCTCAACTTTTTATGGTGTTAAAACTACGAACTATCTATAAAACTGGAAATGCCATAGATAAAAAAGATGCTTTTTGGATTCTAAATGCTCAATACTTTGGAATCTTAGGTCATTTACTATTTTTAGTGATTGAGCTAGAAAAATATTTTGATTTAAACCTTAACCTCATAAATATAACTACAAATATATCTTTTTATATGTTTCTAATCTTCTTAGCTTTTAGTGTTGCTCAAAGGATGATTCCATTTTTCTCACACTCTTTTGCTCAAAAAAACAAAAACTTTGTAAAGATAATTTTTACACTATTTGTATTAAAAACTATCTTTAGCTCTTTTGAGTTTAAAATTGGTGAACTGTTAGTTGATTTAGTTATCGCAACATATATGTTTATTGAGTTCAAAAGATGGGAACTTCACCCATTTAATTCTCCACCTATCCTTTGGGTTTTACATCTATCACTTTTATGGTTACCCTTATCATTTTTACTTTCAGCTATCAGTTTAGTTGGTGAGATCTACTTAGACACTTCATTTTACTTTTTAAATATCCACCTCTTAGCGATAGGGTTTTTAACAACAGTTCTTATAGGATTTGGAACAAGAGTTACTCTAGGTCACGCAGGGCAATCACCACACGCAGATAGATTAGCATCAAACATATTTTGGTTTACTCAGCTAGTTGTTATCTTTAGAGCATTATATAGTTTAAATGTAGGTTTTGTTTGGGGTGCTAACTTTCTGTTCGATATATCATTTTCAACTTGGCTTATTCTATTTTTAGTCTGGGCTGGAAGATATGGAAAAGTTTTAGTATTTGGAAGTAAATTATAGGAATCTCAATATGAGATTCCATAAGATATATTAGTGAGAACCACATCCACCACCACAACAACCGTTGCTAGTTGAATTATCCATAGCTATAACAAACTTGTTATCAACCTCTTGAACTTTAAAGCTGTGTTTACCACAAAAATCATCATTCATAATATCTCTCATCTCTAAACTTTTTAAAAGAGCAGCATCTTTAGATTCCATCTCGATTCCATTCTCTAATGAACTTTTTTTAAAACAACCACACTCTTTTTCAACTTCTATTTTAAACATAAAATTTCCTTATTTTTTTGAAATACTACCCTAAAGCACTTTTATAGGACTTAGCTCTAAAAACTAAATATTATCTAAAGCCAAATATTATCAAGTAATCGTGTATCTCCCACTTTTACCTCTACTAAAATCACACTATTCCCTATCTCTACTCTCTCTATAAGCTCAAAATCACGATTTAAAATCTCAACATAAAAAATCTCTAATGTAGAAAGATATTCCCTCATAATTTTGATAATCTCTTTAGAATCTAGTATATTTTTATGTACCATATCACTAGCTATCTTTAGTGAAGATGAGATTTTTAAAGCCTCTACCCTCTCCTCTTTTGATAAGTAAACATTACGACTACTCATGGCCAACCCATCACTCTCTCTAACAGTATCAACAGGAACTATATTTACACTCATAAAGAGTTGTTTAACCATTAAAGCTATAAGATTTAACTGTTGAGCATCTTTTTTACCAAAGTAAGCATTTGTAGGTTCAACAATGTTAAGAAGTTTCATAACAACCGTTAAAACACCGTTAAAATGCCCTGGACGGCTATAACCCTCTAACACAAACCCTCTAACACTAGGTGCGACTAAACTAACCTCATCATCACCATAAATATCTTTAGCATTTGGAAAAAACAAAACATCAACACCAGCTAACTCACATATCTTTTTATCAGCCTCATCTTTTTTAGGGTATTTCTCTAAATCTTCCCCTTTTAAAAACTGTGTAGGATTCACAAAGATAGAAACAACAACCAACTCATTAGCTTCCCTAGCCTCTTTTATAAGAGAGATATGCCCTTGATGTAAAGCACCCATAGTTGGAACAAACCCAACACTTTTATTTGTATCTTTTAGATAGTCTTTTAACTCTAATGGATTTGAAATAATCTTCATTTTAAGTCCCAATATAATATAATCGCGATTATATAATAAATAGGCTTATTGATGGATAACTACGAATACACAGAATTACTAAAAAATGTAACTACTAAAATGGGCAATATCACAGGTGTTGTAGAACCAGATAAATTAAAAGCTAGGTTAGATGAGATAGAATCTCTTGAGAATGAGCAAGAGTTTTGGAATGATGCTTCTAATGCTGCGAAGATTCAACAAGAAAAAACTAGACTTCAAAGACGACTTGATAAATTTAATGAAGCTAATGATGCTGTAAATGATGCCGTAGAACTTTATGAGATGGCTAAAGAGGAGAATGATGAGGAATCTATCCAAACACTTTATGATGATGCTCCACTACTAGAAAATCAGATACGAAAGATGGAGATAGAGGTTCTTTTAAGTGGGGAATCTGATTCTAACAATGCGATACTTTCTATCCACCCTGGAGCTGGAGGGACAGAATCTCAAGACTGGGCTGAGATGCTTCTTAGAATGTATAAGAAATGGGCTGAGAGGAGAGGTTTTAGTGTTGAAGTTTTAGATTACCAATCTGGTGAAGAGGCTGGAATCAAAGATGTTTCTATCATCATAAAAGGTGAAAATGCTTATGGTTATTTAAAAGTGGAAAATGGGATTCATAGACTTGTAAGAATCTCCCCTTTTGATTCTAATGCTAAAAGACATACATCTTTTTCATCTGTTATGGTTTCACCTGAGATTGATGATGATATAAATATCGTTATAGAAGATAAAGATATAAGGGTAGATACTTACCGTGCTAGTGGTGCTGGTGGGCAACATGTAAATAAAACAGAATCTGCTATACGACTTACTCACATAGAAACTGGTGTAGTTGTTCAATGTCAAAACGATAGAAGCCAACATAAAAACAAAGCAACTGCTATGAAGATGTTAAAATCAAGACTTTATGAACTTGAACTAGAGGAACAAAAAGCTAAAGAGGATGGAATCGCTAAAAGTGAGATAGGTTGGGGACATCAGATTCGCTCTTATGTTATGCAACCATACCAACAAGTGAAAGATACAAGAAGTAATGAAGCTTACTCAAATGTATCAGCAATCCTTGATGGTGATATAGATGCTATGATAGAGGGTGTTTTAATCGCACAAAATCGTGCTTAATCCTCATGTTTCATAGTGAAACCAAAGTAAAGTAATATAACACCAAATGCCATAGCTACAAAAGTAATATTTTTTATATTACTTTTTTGTACATCCCTTACCTGTTGTAAAAAACTTCCCCCATTTTGAACATCACTTATCTTAGTATTAAAAACTCCAGCTTTTGCTGCTGCTTCCATTCTAGCTATATTTGCTAAAGCTCTTTGGTTCGCATCTAGTTTTTGAGTACCAAACTGATTCCAACCAAAAACAGCTAAACCAACAACAAATATCAGTGAGCCTAAAACTCTTGTTATAATAATCTTATTTTTTTTTGAAAGACCCATTTAAAATATCCTTAATTTGCTACTTAAGCCAAATTATGTCAAAATTCAGTTATGAAAATACTTAAAGAATTTTACTTAAATGATAAATGCTCATATTTAGATAACAAACAACAAAATCTACACTACACGGTTATCGATAACTGTACATCACAACATTGTCACGAACTTATAGAAAGGGGTTATAGAAGATTTGGAAAGATGTTTTTTAGACCTATATGCTCAGATTGTGATGAGTGTAAAAGTATAAAAATCGATGTTGATAATTTCAAATTTTCTAAATCTATGAGAAGAGTCTTAAAAAAAGGTGAAAAGATAGATAGCTATATACAAAAGCCATCATTAACAAAAGAGCATCTTGAACTTTTTAAAAAATACCACCTATTTATGAAAGATAAAAAAGGGTGGAAATATAATGAAACATCAGCAAACCATTACTACGATTCATTTGTAAATGGTGATAATGAATTTGGATATGAGATACTATATTTTGATGATGAAAAACTAATAGGTGTTGATTTAGTAGATATTTTAGATGGTGGTATATCATCTATATATTTTTACTACGACCCTGATTATATCTCATATTCTCTAGGTAAACTATCACTATACAACCAAATATTAATCGCTAAAAATCACAATCTAAAATGGATATATTTAGGCTACTATGTAAAAGATTGCCCATCTTTATCATATAAATCTCACTATAAACCATATTTAACACTAGATGGAAGACCAAATTTAGATGAAAATTTCACTTGGTCATAAATAAGTTCAAGAATAACTTGAACTTATAAATTTATTATTTCGATGGTAAATTATCAAATATATCCAAATTGTTTTTATTTCTATAATAATCTGATGTATATTCTATACAACCTGTATGACAAATCTCTATTTGCCCATCATTTATATCAAATACTTTCCAGTAATACCCTTCACCTGAAGGAACATAAACAGTATAAGTTTGATTACCATAATAAATATCTACTTTTGCACTAGAGTTCGATAAACCAGTTAATGAATTTCTTGAATAGTTATACACATAATAATGATATTGTGTATTTAAAGATCTATCCATATTATTTAGTGTAATCGTTTCTGGTCCATACGAATATAAATCATCTGTATCTAATGAACCTTCAGATACTATTTTATTAGCATAGCTAATATGATATATATTTAAATTATCTTTAACTTTTGTCATATGGGAATCAAGATCATAAGGAGTCAAACCCCAAGACAATACTACTCGTATCTCTCCATCACCAATTATAGGTGAAATTACTAAATCTTTTGTTGTTGTTTTTTCAGAACCAATTGAAACACTATAAGTTGTGTCAATATATCCATCTTTTGAAACAACGACAGTATAATATCCTGGATCTAATTCCAATGAAAAACTTGATGAAGTTAAATTTTGTGTAGATATTAATGTTGATGTACTATTAAAACCATCATAAATTTTTACACTTGTATTACTTAGAGAATAACCAGTTACAGCATCCTTAATATTACAATTTAATTCACCCTTTTCTATACCATCAGGAACCATTTGAACTTTTTGATATGTACTAGACACACCATCTTCTATTATAGCATCACCAACAACTGGTATATATCCATTATAATCAAATATAATTTCATAATTACCACTTAATATATTATCAAAACTATAATATCCATTTTCATCTACCACTAAAGTTTTATATTCTTCATTATTGTAAAGTAATTTAATAATTACATCACTTAAATCAGTTTCTGTAAAATAATCCCCTACATTACCAGTAATAGTACCGTATCCATCTTCAATTTTTAAATCTATATTATCATTTGAAACACTTACGATACCATCAGATACTTTAAATATAGGTGTATAATCTCCAGATGTTGTAAAAAGATAAGATATTGTTCCGGATGTACAATTAAGAACAGTATCATCTATAATACCATCTCCATTAAAATCAAAACTACAAGTTAAAGACTGATCTTCATTCTCATCACTTACTAAATAATTAAATGTCACATTTTCATCTTTAGCAACTCTTAAATTATCTACACTTAAATTAGATATTACAGGTTCACTATTTACAAAAACCCTTGTTAGTTTTATTACGATTGGTACCGTAGTTATATGAACTCCATCATTAACAGATAAATTAAACACATAATCTTCTTTTAAATCATAATCTAAAGCGACAGGAAGCTTTATTTCACCAGTTATACTATCAATATCAAAATAATGAGCATCAGTACCATCAATACTGAATGTAAAAGTTTGTGGAATATTATCTAAATCACTATAAGTAGTTTTATAAACAAGACCAGTAAAATTTTCATCTATTTCAATAGATAGTGGTGAAGTAATTATTGGTGCATTTTCATTTTTTGGTGTAATTTGAATACTTAATGAGATTTCATTACTTTCATTAATACCATCTGTGATTTTTACATTTACATTGTATATATTATCTTCATTGCTATCCATTGGAGTTTGATCAAATAAAGATTGATTAAAAAATAAATTATTATTAGCAGTAAAATATTGAGCATCATCACCACCTACAATAGTATAAGTAAAAGTTTGATTTTCATCAATATCTAAATCAACAACATTAATGTTAATAGGATCTAAACTACCCTCCTCAACATAAACATTAGTTTCTCCAATAGTAGGAATCTCATCATTTATATGATTTATAGATACCTTCATAGTTTTAGTTTCATAATTACCAGCAAGATCAGTAGCAGTAATATCTATTGTATAATTCTTTTTAGTTTCATAATCTGGTATATTTTTAAAATTAATTAATCCAGTTAATTCATTAATTGTAAAATATGTATTGTCAATACCAGATATAGAATAATGTATAGGATAACTATCTGTCGCACTTATAGATATATTTTTATCAATATTTTCGTCAATAGAGATGTCTTCAATCTCTAAAATAGGTGATACTGTATCTTTAATCAATATAGCATTAAATTCATCACTTTCTTGACCTAAAATATCTTTTAAAATAATTATATTTGATATTTCACCATCTCCACCTGATGTATCTAAATTTACATATGCTATATTTGTATTATCGATTGTTTGGTTAATATCAATACCATTAATAAATATTTTTGTCCCTGATGAACCACTTATTGATACTAATTTAGAATCAGTATTAATTGGATCATAACTTACACTATAAACTGCTGGAGCTGGAGAAACTGTTCTAACAGTTAAATTAAGATCATTTCTTAAAGTATCTTCATAATGAGATATCGCATAATCTCTATTTACTATATCCTTATTAAATAACGAAGGAATCTCATTTAAATCATCTACACTTAAATTTGAATCAGTTAAATCTAAAGAGATATTTTCTAATTTATCTCTTGTCTCTTGATTTATAAAAATACCATTATAAGGATTATTGTCTTCATCTAAAGTTTGTAAAATCTGAATCATATTAGCTAATGTAGCATTAGTAGTATCATTTCTATCAATCCCAAGTAAATCCGCTGGATATAATGTCATATCACCACTTTTATTAATATCAGAAGTAGCAATAGTACCTAATTTTACACTACCTATAGAAAAATTAATTTCAACACAATTATCTAAATAATTAAATTCACCCTGTAAATTTGTTAAACCAATATTACCATCACAATTATATTCAATACCTTGTAACATAGAATCTTTTAAAGTTCCAGTTAAATATGAAGCTGTATCACCATCCGAACTACCACATCCACTAAAAGTAAAACCTACCGTACACATAGTTGCAAAACTTAACAATATTTTTTTTATATCAACCAATCTAATCATCCTCTTAAAGTATTATAATTTATTATATCTAATTTTTTCTTCTAAAAAACATAAACAGTAGTAGATTTTATTTACAAAATCAAATATTAATGATACT
>CAYLNF010000026.1:0-14414 GCA_964385165.1 uncultured Sulfurimonas sp. | reverse complement strand
AGCATCATCAAGTGCTAAAGATGTTTTAGCAAGAGTAAACGAGTTACAAAATGATAAAGTTTATGATGAGAAAATTCCAAATCTAGTTCGCTCACTCATAGGAAGTTTTAGCAGAAACTATAAATATTTCCATGCTAAAGATGGAAGTGGATATAAATTTATATCAGATAAAATCATAGAGATAGACAAAATAAATCCACAAATGGCATCATCACTCTCAGGAGCATTTAAAATTTATCCTAAAATGGGTGAGATAAATAAAGGTTTAATGAAAATAGAGTTACAAAAGATACTAGATACTAAATCTCTTAGTAAAAATTGTTATGAGATTGTAAATAAAACTTTAAATAGCAAATAAAAAGTGTGTAAAATCTACACACTTTTAAATTTCTTTAAATTTTATAAATATATATAAAATTATATATTGATAGAAAAATTAGTTTAAATAGATGGTTTAAGTCCCTGAAAATAGGGTTTTAAAAAATTTATAACTTTTTAGTATAATAATTATTTATTATATAATAATACTTTTAAAAAAAATTCTGATAGAATGGTGTTTAAAGTTTCATAAGTAGGAGAAGATAACCAATAAAGTTAGTTATCTTCTCTTACTTACTACTTGAAATAGAGGAAATAAATATGGCAAGATTAGTTGTTTTAGGTGGTGGTGTTGCGGGTCATACGACTGCTACATTCGCTGCGAAATGGTTGGGTTCATCTCATGAAGTTGTAGTTGTTACTCCAAATGCTAAATGGAACTGGATTCCATCAAACATTTGGGTTGGTGTTGGTCAAATGACTAAAGAGGAAGTTACTTTTGATTTAGCTCCTGTGTATGCTAAAGCTGGTATCACATATAAGCAAGCAAAAGCAGTATCTCTTAATCCAGAGGGAAATACAGATAGTGACAAACCATTTGTAACTATCGAGTTTACTGGTCAAGGTAAAGCTGGTGAGAGTGAAAATTTAGAGTATGATTATATTGTAAATGCTACTGGTCCAAAACTTAACTTTGGTGCTACTCCAGGTCTTGGTGAGGGTTCACAAATGGGTGAGCATACTGTTTCTGTATGTACTGCTGATCATGCGGTTCACGCTTCACATGAGCTTCAAAAATGTATAGAGAAGATGAAAGCTGGTGAGAGACAAAAGTTCCTAATCGGTACAGGTCACGGTATGTGTACTTGTCAAGGTGCTGCGTTTGAGTATATCTTCAACATTGAGCATGAGTTAAACAAAGCTGGTGTTCGTGATATGGCTGATATGAAATGGATCTCAAATGAATCTTTCTTAGGTGACTTTGGTATGGGTGGTCTTCATATGAAAGTTGGTGGTTATGCTGTAAGTTCTAAACTATTTGCTGAATCACTGTTTGCTGAGAGAAATGTTGAGTGGTTAATTGGTGCTCATACAAATAAGGTTGAAGCTGGTAAAGTTGGTTATGAACTACTAGATGGAACTATGGGTGAAGAGACATTTGATTTTGCTATGCTTATCCCACCATTTGCTGGTGTTGGAATCAAAGCTTATGGTAAAGATGGTTCAGATATTACAGAGACTATTTTTGCTCCAAACGGTTTTATGAAAGTTGATGCTAAATATGATGCTGGTGCTTATGAAAACTGGAAAGCTAGTGACTGGCCAAAAACATACCAAAATCCATCATATTCAAATATGTTTGCAGCGGGTATCGCTTTTGCTCCACCACATTTAATCTCTAAACCGATGAAATCTCCAAATGGAACACCGATCAATCCAACTCCACCAAGAACTGGTATGCCAGCTGGTATCATTGGTAAAGCTGTCGCTCATTCTGTTTGTGATTTAATCAAAAAAGGTGATAAAGCTCATTTTCATGAAGCTTCTATGGCTGATATGGGTGCTGCTTGTGTTGCTTCTGCTGGTAAAGGTCTTTTAAGTGGTACTGCTGCTGCTATGACTGTTTACCCTGTTGTTCCAGATTTCGATAAATATCCAGGAACAGGTAGAGATACAGATTATACATTTGGTGAGATTGGTCTTGCTGGACACTGGATTAAACATATATTACACCATATGTTTATCTACAAAGCTAAACTTAATCCAGGTTGGACTCTGATTCCAGAATAAGCTATAAAAAAGGAAAATTATGAAAAAAGAAGAATTAAATTTCGGTAAAAGTGAAGCGTTTAATCAAACTATGATTCCAGGCGCATTTGCTAGAAAAATGAGAACTTGTCTTATTTGGCAAGCGATTAGATTTGCTGTAATTAACATCAAAATGTTAGTTGTAGTTAGTAAAAGTCACTAATAATATTTAAGGGTTTTGGATATTTTCCAAAACCCATCTCTCCATCCCCTTTAAACCCCTAAAATAAGGCATTTTATAATGACAAAAGATATAATAAAATATCCAACTCCACTCTCAAAAGAGTATGCGACTGATGTTCGTAATTTTAATGATGAGTTGATAACTCTTGTAGATGATATAAAAGATACTATTACAGAGTGTGACCTAGAGGCTCTTTGTGCTTTTCAGATAGGGAGTTACTATAATATAATAGTGTTTAAAGATGAAAAAGGTGAGTTAGTTGAGTTGATAAATCCCAGAATGATTTCACATAGTGGTAAGATAACCTCTAATGAAAAAACAGCTTATTATGGCGATATATCTGCTGAGATAACAAGATTTGAAAATATTAGTATTGTTTACCAAGATCTATCTGGTGAAAATAAAACTTTGAAAGCTAGTGGTGATCTAGCGATTCTTTTACAAAGAAAGTTAGATTATAGTTTTGGAAGTACATTTTTACATAGACTAGATAAAGATGAGAGAGAAAAGTTTGAGCTAAAACTTCAAAATGGTACAGATAGTGTTGATATAGAGAGTTGCCCAACAGTTTTTAATAGAGATAAAATTTTAAAAGTTATAAATATTATTTTATTATCGATGGTTGCTTTGTTAATAAGTTCATTTTTTATGGATGGTAGTGATGACTTAGCAACATTGTGGGATTTTGAGTTGTATGGTTCGTTGAGTGTTTTAATTTTAAATGTGATATATTTCTTTTATGCTCAATATGAGGGTAAAAAATATACACAATGTAGCTCTTGTCAAATGGGTAATATAGTGGGTAATGTTGTTATAAATATAATCAAACTAACCACTATAATGGGCATATCATATTTTGTAATATGATACTATTTCAATAACTCTTTTACCCAAGATACCATTTTATCATTCATAGGAGCCATTGGTGCTTCCATAAATGAGATTGTAAAACTATCTTTTTCCTCAGCTACGGCGATACTTCTAGGTCTAACTGCCATAATTAATGGGTTTGGAATCTTTTGACCAAAACAAAAAACGATATTTTTAGCATCAGTTATAGAATCTGCTATCTCACCATCATCTAAACTTTTAGTATGCTCATAGTGATCAAATACAGCAATAAATTTTGCGATAGGGTCATTTTCTATTTTATTTTTAAAAAAATCTATTATCTCATCTACATTAGCAGAATCTGTTTCACTTTTTTGAATTGTTAAAGAGTTAACTGGGTATTTGTCCATTACTATTGATTTTGTCATTGTTTATCCTAATTTTTTTGGAATTAAAGCATATTAATTATTAAAAATAAGTTAAGAAAAAATTATGATTTTTATAATGAAAAAATATAAAGATTCTAGTATAATTGTATATGTCTTATTTTGTATATATATTAAAATGTAATGATGACACTCTCTATACAGGGATAGCAATAGATGTAGAAAAACGGCTTATTGAGCATAACAGTTCAGCTAAAGGTGCGAAATATACAAAAGCTCGTCGTCCTGTTGAGTTGGTCTATAAAGAGGAGCATAAAAATAGGAGTGATGCTTGTAAAAGGGAGTATGCTATAAAACAGTTATCAAGAAAAGAGAAGAAAGATTTGATAGATAGGTGTTAAAACTAAACACTTTTTTAGATTAACCCCTATCATCTCTATGAAGTTTTTTATCTCTCTCTACTGAGCTTCTCCAAAAGAAGTTTACTAACCAGTAGCCAAATAATGAACCAAAAACAGAGTAAAAAAGTGTTCCTGTGTATAGTGGTACAAAAATATTGTCAATGTTTTGACTAAACCACTCAAGTGTCATCTCTACTGGAGCTACTTTTGTCCCTAAAAAGAAAGAACCTGTTAGGTACTCCATATAGTACATTGGTGGCATAGTAAAAGGGTTACTTAGCCAACACATAGCTAAAGCGATAGGGATGTTGAATTTTACAAATGGCATAAGTGCTAGTACAGCAGCCATCTGCATAGGCATAGGTATAAAAGCTATAAACAATCCAAATAAAACAGCTTTTGAAACCATTTTACGGTTTGTTGATAGATATTCAGCTGGAATCTTATACTTTTTTATGAACGACTTTAATTTTTCATGTTTACTAGTTTTTTTTAGAACTCTTCTTAGCATATACTTTACTTATCTACAAATTTTTAGGGATTATATCTTTATGAAACTTATATATGCTAAAATTAGCTATATTATTTAAAAAAGAGTATCAATGTCATTTGAAAAACTAGGAGTTATCAAACCTTTACTTAGTGCGATAGAAGATTTAGGTTATGAACATCCAACAACAATACAACAAAGAGCGATCCCTTTGGTTTTAGCAAAAAGTGATATTTTTGCGACAGCTCAAACAGGAACAGGTAAAACAGCAGCGTTTGGTTTACCGATTCTACAAAGACTTAGAAAAACTGAGGCTACTGAAGATAGAGCAGTAAAAGCTGTGATTCTCTCACCAACAAGAGAACTCTCGATTCAAATATTTGAAGATATAACATCTTATGCTAAAAATATGAAAGTTGAGTGTGCTGTTTTAGTTGGTGGAAAAGATATAGCATCACAACAAAGAGCTATGAAAAAAGGTGTAGATATTATTATAGCTACACCTGGGAGATTTTTAGAGCATATAGAAAATGGTCTAAAGGTAAATGGTGTTGAGATTTTAGTTCTTGATGAAGCAGATAGAATGTTGGATATGGGTTTTACAAAAGATATAAGAAAGATTCATCCACTTTTACCTAAAAAACATCAAACTCTACTGTTCTCAGCAACATATAGTGATAAGGTTAGAAAACTATCTAAACTTGTTCTAAGAAGTCCAGCTTTTATAGAGACATCTAAAAAGAACTCAACAGTTGATACGATTAACCAAAAAGCTTACTTAGTTGATACAGATAGAAAAGCTGAACTTTTAGCTTATATCATCGGTTCGAGAAACTTTCCACAGGTTTTAGTTTTTACTAGAACAAAATCTAGTGCGAATGAACTTTTTGAGGAGCTTAAAAAAGATGGTTTAAAATGTGGACTTATCCATGGTGATATATCTCAACCAAAAAGGTTAAAAACTCTTACTCAGTTTAAAGAGATGAAAGTTAGGGTTTTGGTAGCGACAGATATAGCATCAAGAGGTTTAGATATAGAGGAACTTCCTTATGTTATAAACTATGAACTACCATCAGTACCAGAGGATTATGTTCACCGTGTAGGTCGTACAGGTAGAGCAGGTAGAGATGGTGAAGCTATCACACTTTTAGATATTTATGAAAAGTATGATGTTCGTGATATAGAAAAAGTTATAGGTCAAAAGATTCCTCAAGAGACGGTGGAGGGGTTTGAGCCAGATCCAACTATCAGAAGAAAAGATAAAGAGGATATAAAACTAAAATCTGAGCATAAGAAACCTGAGAAAAAAAGGGTAAGACACTATAATAAAAACACTTCTGGAATCGAAACAAAACGAACTAAGAAAAAAAGAAAAACTACAAAGAGAGATTAAAATCTTTTTGTAGTTAGTTGTAGTTTACAGCCAACCAAACAGTCTCTTTATTTGGTGTTGTCCAAGCTACCCTATGCTTTGTATTTGCTGGGATATTTATGTAATCCCCAGCAGATAGTTTAACATCTTTAGAATCTTCAAAAGAGAGTATCGCTTCCCCCTCTAAAACTATAACCCATTCGTTAAAATCTTGATTATACCATTGTGACTTAGGTGTTATGTGACCTTTTGAGATGATTCTCTCTATCTTTAATCCATCTTTTGAGATTATATCTTCAAAAACTTCGTTAGGTAGTTGTTTTGGTATATTTTTAAATATATTTTTTGTTTTCATTCTATTATTATATATAAAAAATGTTACTATCCCTTTATGTGGAACAATTATGAATTAGAGATTTTATACAAAGATCAGTATTTGGTGGCTATAAATAAGCCTAGTGGGCTTTTAGTACATAAATCTATGATAGATAGGCATGAGATATACTTTGCTATGAAGATGCTTCGTGATCAGATAGGGCAATGGGTTTATCCGATTCACCGTTTAGATAAGCCAACATCTGGGGTACTTTTGTTTGCTCTTGATAGTGATACGGCTAAACTTATGAATCAGCAGTTTAGTGAATCTAAGATTCAAAAAACTTATATCGGTGTTGTTCGTGGCTATATAGATGAGAGTGGTTTCATAGACCACCCTTTGAGTGTTAAGCTAGATAAGATAGCAGATAAAGACTCAAAAGCTGAAAAAGAGCCACAAGAGGCACAAACAGTATATAAAAGGTTAGCTACTGTTGAGGTAGATAAGGCTGTTGGACGATATGAAAAAAGTAGGTACTCTTTAGTTGAACTAAAACCTCAAACAGGTAGAAAACATCAACTCCGTCGCCATATGAAACACCTCTCACACCATATGTTAGGTGATACGAAGTATGGAAGAGGGGAGCATAATAAGATGGTTAGAGAGCATTATGGTTGTCATAGGCTTTTACTTCATGCTATATCTTTGAGATTTATCCACCCTTATAGTGGTGAGGAGATTTTACTAAAAGCTGGGCTTGATGAGACCTTTAATTCTCTATTTAAAAGTTTCAAATGGGAAGAGTTAGTTTAAAATATTTATTTTTATTATTAATGTTGTTAAAATATACTATTTTATCGGTATACTTATAAAATTATTAAAAAATTAAAGGTTTATAATGGAAAAAGTTAATTGTGATGTTTTAGTTATTGGTGGTGGACCAGCGGGTGGAGTAGCTGCTGTAACTGCTAAGATGAATTATCCTGAAAAAGAGATATTAGTTATTAGAGAGCATGAAAAGCAGTTAGTTCCTTGTGCTATCCCATATATTTTTGGTAAAACACTTGGTAGTAGTGAAAAAAATGTAGCATCTTGTGGTATGGCAGTTGAGATGGGTATCTCTACTCTTCTGGGTAAAGTTGAAAATATAGATATAAGAAATAAACTAGCTTACTCAGATACACATACTATATCTTTTGATAAAGTTATCTTCGCAACTGGTTCAGTTCCATTTGTTCACGATTCACTAAAACACTCTTTAACATTAGATGGTGTGTTTACGATTCCTAAAAATAAAGAGCTTATAGATAAACTTAAAGCATACTCAGATACTAAAGATGAAATTGTAGTTGTTGGTAGTGGATTTATCGGTGTTGAGTTAGCAGTTGAGTTTGCTATTAGTGGTAAAAGAGTTACTGTTGTTGGTGGTAGTGAGCATATCCTCCCTAACGCTTTTGATACAGAGGTTTCTATCGAAGCTGAAAAAACTATGGCATCTTATGGTGTTGAGTATATTGGTAAAGATAGAGTTACTGAGATTATCGATAAAAATGGTGATAACATTGTAAATGCTGTAAAACTAAAAAGTGGTAGAGTTGTAGATGCTGATGTTGTAATCTTAGCAACAGGGTATAAACCAAATACAGAACTTGCTCAAAAAGCTGGAATCTTTTTAGGTTACTATGGTGGTATCTGGGTTGATGAGTATATGAGAACTCAAAACCATGATGTTTTTGCTGTTGGTGATTGTAGCTCAAGAAGAGATTTTATCACAAAAGAGCCATCTAAAGTTATGTTGGCTTCAACTTCAGCAGCAGAGGGTAGAACAGCTGGTACTTCACTTTATGATATAAAATATCTTAAAGGTTTTAGTGGTACTATCGCAATTTTCTCAACAATGATTGGTGATATAGCATACTCATCAGCTGGTGTAACAGAAGATCAAGCTAAAGCAGCAGGAATCGATGTTGTTGTTGGAACATTTGAGGGTATGAACCGTCATCCAGCAACTATTCCAGGAGCTCAAAAACAGTTTGTTAAACTTGTAGCTATGAGACATGGTGGTCAAATCATAGGTGGTCAAATTGTTGGTGGAGAGGAGACAGGTGAGATGATAAATCTTATAGGTCTTATCATAGAATCACATTTTGATGTGTATAAAATTATGTCTATGCAAGTAGCAACTCAACCAAGATTAACAGCAGCACCAACATCATATCCTATTGTGATGGCAGCAATAATGGCAACAAAACAGATAGAGGGTTAAACCTCTATCTCTATCCTTCTCTTTTCCAATTTTTAAACTTCCAATTTTTATCTTTTTAGTGATTTTAGATATAATATATTGATTTTTGTTTTTATATAAAATCATAGTGATTAAATAAGGTAAATTTATGAAATTATTAATTATTGGTGGTGGTATAGGAGCTGTTTATCTCGCAAATAAGATAAAAAAAGAAGATATGGCTAGTGATGTAACAATTATTAGTGATGAAAGTTATCCCCCTTACGATAGGATACATCTATGTCGTTTAGTAACAAAAGATGCCACAATAGATGATATAAAACTTCAATTAAATGAAACAGTAAAATTACACTTAAATCAAAAAATAATTAAAATAGATCCATTAAATAAAGAGGTTTTTTCAGTAGATAGATCATATAGTTATGACAAGTTAATTATAGCAACAGGTTCTAAACCAAATACTCTATTTGATATTAGTGGATTAAAAAATGTGGCACTCTTTAGAGATGCTAACGATTGTTTTAAAATATCTGATGGTGTAAAAGGTAAAGATGTTGTACTTGTTGGTTCAGGGGCAATATCTCTGGAACTTTTGGAAAGTTTAAAGACCATAAAAGAGATAAAAACAATTAATCTAATTGTGAGAAGTAAAACTATATACGATAAAGATATATCGTTAGGTAGTCAAAAAATAATAGAAGATGCTTTTTTTAAACACTCTAGTAATTATCCAAAAGTAAATATTTTTTATGAAGATGAGATTGTTGAAAAAGATATAAAAGATGGAACAATCGTATCATTAAAAACTAAAAAGAGTAGATTTGAGAATCTATTTTTAATCTTTGGTATAGGTATCTCTCCAAATATAGAGTTTTGTAGAGATAGTTTGATGTGTGATAGAGGTGTTTTGACAAATCTATTTATGCAAACAAATTATGATGATATTTATGCTGTTGGTGAGGCTGCTCAAGTTAAAAACATAGATTTTATAGCTGGAGATGTAAAAGAGTGTACAGCCCAAGCTGATGTAGCTATATCACACATTTTTGGCAGAGGTGTAGAGTTTAAAAGAGAGGTTTCTATATCTATGTTAAAGGTTGGTTCATTTGATCTAGTTGAGATTAAAACACCATGTTTTAGTGGCTATGATGATAAGATGATAATATCTAATGATAAAGAGTACCGCGTTGATGAGTATTGCTTAAAAGGTGATAAGGTTGTTAAATTTATAGGTATAAATTCAAATATAGATGTTTCATATATAGAAGATTTAATTGTAAATCAAACAGATGTAGAACCAACATATCTTTATCAAAATAGAGTTGAGAGTGATAAGGGTAGATTGATATGTAGCTGTGAACATCTTTATAAACAAGATTTAGTTGAGATTGTTTTAAAAACAGGGATAGAATCTTTTTCTGAGCTAAAAGAGTTTAGTAATGCGGGAAGAGTTTGTGGTAGATGTAAAATAGCTATTGAAGATATTATAAAAGAGACACAAAGTTTAGTTGATCCAAATCTACATAAAAAGAATCCACAAGATATAAAGCTTGAAAAAGAGTTAGAACTTGCTAAAAAAAGGGTAGAAAAATTTAACAAACTTCACCCTAGAAATAACTTAAGTGTTGAAAACTTTGAATCAGCGTTAGATAGTTTAGAGATAGCAAAACAGGAACTAAATAGTTGGGTTTCTATGGTTACAGCAAATATGCAACTACACCCTAGCTTTGAAGATGTGGTGGGTGATGGTATAAAAAGTTTAAATAAGATTCCAATTATTTGGCTAGAGCTTAGTGATTGTAGTGGTAATAGTGAGGCTTTTATCAAATCTACAAATCCAGCTATTGAAGATCTGATATTTGATTATATATCTCTTGATTATCATGAGTTGTTGATGAGTGCTAGTGGTGATGATGCTGAAACTGTATTAGAAGATATTATCAAGAATCAAAAAGGTGAATATATCTTGATTGTTGAGGGGGCTATACCTCTTGCTATGGATGGTAAGTATCTAAGGATTGGAGCTAATGGTGAAACAGGAGTAGATTTACTAAAAAGATGTGCTAAAGAAGCAGGTTTGATACTAGCTGTTGGTAGTTGTGCTTTAGATGGTGGTGTAGTAGCTGCTAAGCCAAACCCTACTGGTGCTGTTGGTGTAAGTGAAGCATTATCAAGAACAGATATCATAAATCTTCCTGGGTGTCCGGTTAATCCCATAAATATAGTAGGTACACTTTTATCTTATTTGATGTTTGAGGAGTTACCACAATTAGATTCTCAAAATAGACCATTATGGGCTTATGAGGGTAGAATCCATGATAATTGTGAACGAAGAGGGCATTATGAGCTTGGTGAGTTTGTTCAAGAGTGGGGAGATGATGGAGCAAAGAAAGGTTGGTGTTTATTTGAGATGGGGTGTAAAGGTCCTTATGCTTTTTCAAATTGTCCAACTATGAAGTTTAATAATTATACAAGTTGGCCAGTACAAGCTGGGCATGGTTGTATGGGTTGTACCGAAGCCAAATTTTTTGATAAGTTTGCGACAGAAAGAAAAATAAAAAATAATAATAGTTGTAGTTAAGGTTAAATATGAAAAAGATAATAATAGATCCAGTTACAAAAATAGAGGGGCATTTAAGGGTAGAAGTTGAAGTTGATGATAATAATATTGTTAAGGAAGCTTATGTAAGTGGACAACTATTTAGGGGTATAGAGATCATTTTAAAAGATAGAGATCCTAGAGATGCTGGTTTATTAGCAGGTAGAATCTGTGGTGTTTGTACAAATTCACATTTTAGAGGTGCTATTGGGGCAGTTGAAGATGCTTATGGTTTAAGTGTTCCTAAAAATGCTGAAATTATCAGAGATTTAATCTCTGCTTCACTTTTTATTCAAGATCATGTTGTTCATTTTTACCATCTACATCTATTGGACTTTGTTGATGTTGTAAACTCATTAGAAGCAGATATCGATTCTACAATGTTAGAAGCAAAAAAATATAGTGATTCACCATTTAAAAATTCAGCAGAGTATTATATAAAGGTTAAACAAAAACTTCAAAAATTTATAGATTCTGGTAAATTAGGTCCATTTAGTAATGGTTATTGGGGTCATAGTGAGTATAAACTTACTCCAGAACAGAATTTAATCTTAATCTCACACTATTTAGAAGCTTTACAATTTCAAGTAAATATTAGTAAAGCGATAGCTATTTTTGGTGGTAAAACACCACATCCACAAACTTATGTGGTTGGTGGTGTTACAAGTGTAGCAGATATGTTAAACCCAAGTAGATTAAATGAGTTTATCTTTATAATTAAAGAATCTAAAGAGTTTATAGATAGAGCTTATCTAGCAGATATGAAGCTGTTGAGTATCGCATATAGAGATGATTTAAAAAATGGTGTTGGAAGAGCAAATGGTAATTTTTTATCGGTTGGTGGATATAGTTTAACTAAAAATAATAAAGAGTATAAACTATTTGAAAGTGGTACTATCTTTGAACATAATTTAGAAAAGGTAGATATATTTGATCCAAATAAGATAGTTGAAAAAGTTGATCGTTCTTGGTATAGTGAGGATAACCCAGAGGAGCCATACTATACAGATTTGAATGATGATGGTAGTTTAAAAACAACTAAAAATGATAAATACTCTTGGGTTAAATCTCCAAGATATGATGATCAAACTATGGAAACAGGACCATTAGCTAGGTTGTTTGTTAGTTATCTAAAAAATAATGAACTTATTAAACCATTTGTAAATCAGTTTTTAGCTGATACAGATTTAGAGTTGATAGATCTATCCTCAACAATTGGTAGAAATTGTGCTAGAGCGATCGAAACAGCATATATTTGTGAATATATTTTTAGTTTGGTAAATAGATTATCTCAAAATATTAAATATTATGATCACGATACTTGGAGTAAGTATGATTTTCAAACATTACCTACAAAAACTAATGGTAATATATTTTTAGAGGTACCAAGAGGTGTTTTATCACATTTTATAAATATTGATAATCAAAAGATAAAAAACTACTCTGTTATAGCACCAACAACATGGAACGCTACACCAAAAAGTTATGATAATAAAAGGGGAGCTTATGAGGAAGCTCTTGTTGGTATAAAGATTTGTGATACATCTAAACCATTAGAGGTGTTGAGAGTTATACACTCTTTTGATCCATGTCTTGCTTGTGCTGTACATGTTATAGATGGTAAAAAGGGTGATCTAAAAAAGTTTAAAATCTAACTTATTATACCTCTATCTCTATAATCTCCCCATTTTTAGAGTTTGCTCTTTGTAGGGCATCCTCTAATCTTTCATATATTGTATCTACACTATCAGTATCATTTACTTGAGTTAGAGCAAATACAACTTGTATATTTTTTAGCTTATCTATCTTATCTAAAAGCTTCTGAGCTAAAATAACTCCACCACTTAATGATGTATCTGATGCTAGTACGATATATTGATCTTCGGCTATTTTTCCAAAATAATCGTTGGTTCTAGTTTTATCTATAACAATTTTACCAATTTGTTGGAGTTGAGAGTTGATTTTATGTTTAGAGCTTATTTTGAAACTTAGTATCGATAACTCTAT
The DNA here is from genome assembly GCA_964385165.1 of uncultured Sulfurimonas sp. Lineage (GTDB taxonomy): Bacteria > Campylobacterota > Campylobacteria > Campylobacterales > Sulfurimonadaceae > Sulfurimonas. The sequence continues at coordinate 1,456 of CAYLNF010000026.1, read as the reverse complement.
TTCATACCTTTTAGCCCTAGCTAGTTCATGTTGTAAAATATCATCGATAAATGGTTTATTGTAAGCATCTGTATCGAGATCTTTTTTGATTATATTTATGAGTGATTTTACATATTTATCATCATTAGATTCTTCTGTATTGAAGATAAGTATATCTTTTTTATACTCTTGTTTGTTTAGGTATATATGTAACATTAGTAGTAGTGTATAGATAAATGTGCTTAGTAAAACATTACCAATCACAATACTAATAAACATCTCTTTATATATAAATGTATCTGGTAGAGAGTGGCTCATAATGATGGCTAAAGCACCTTTACTCCCAGCTAAAGTAAGTGTTTGAATCCATCTATTTGGAAGTTTAAACATCTTTACCATACTTATAATCAAGATATACCTAACAACAGAAGTTATAAAAAATACACCAAGTATCTCTTTATAATAAAGAACTAAATCATCATACCGAATAACATTTGCTATAATCACAAAAACGATAGTATTTGCGAATATACCTATAAATATAGCCTCTTTTTTATACTCCCTAAATCCCCTTTTTGAGATGGTTGGAATCTTTTTGATTCTCTCTAAAATAGAGTGATGATTTAAAGTTACATTTTTATGTATGGTTTTTGTATAGTTTTCATTTTCTATAAATAATTTAAAACTTATAACAGAAGATATGATAGATAAAATACCAGATATATGAAAATATTCAGCAACTATAAATGAGATACTAACAACCAAGTATATGATTAAAAATTGATCGAAAGGATCTTTTAAAATCTTCATAAAAAGATACCCAAGCAGAGCAGTTCCAACACCAACACTCAATGAAAAAATGACAACTTTCACAAGTGTTATGTTTATAGATAAAACACTGATTTCACCAGTAGTTAAAAGTGGAATGGCGATAAAGTAAAATATTATAAGTGCTGTTACATCATTAAATAAAGATTCAGATTCAGCATATATTTTTAATCTTTCAGGTAGTTTAAACTTAGACATAACAGCCGATACAGTTATGGCATCAGTAGCCATAAGCATACTATATAACGCTATGAGCATACCTAAAGTGAAATGAAATGTGGTTATGATATATGGTGTCATAAGGGTAGCTAAAATGATTGAGATAATAACAGCTATAAATGCTAAATAAAAGATCTCCTTAGTATGCTCTTTTAACTCCTTAGTGGAGATATTTAAAACATCTGGCAGTAGAATCATAGGTAGCATTAGATAAAGAATCTCATCAAACTCCTCATTATTGATAACAAATATATTTGGAAAGAAAAATGATAAACCAAAAGCAAAAACAATAACAGAGAGGGTAGTGGGAAGTTTGATAAATTTTTCTACAATCCTTGATAATAAAATTATGATCAAAAGTATGGTAGCTAAGAGTAACATTTAGTTTATATCTTAGCTATAACATTTTCAAACTCTTTAGTTATACTCC
>CAYLNF010000025.1:0-15111 GCA_964385165.1 uncultured Sulfurimonas sp. | reverse complement strand
AGGGAATCGCTGATGAGCTTGATGTTGTTGAGGGTATGCAGTTTGACCGTGGTTACTTAAGCCCTTATTTTATTACAAATGCTGAGAAGATGATTGCTGAGATTGAGAATCCTTGGATTCTTTTAATGGATGGTAAAATCTCTTCACTTAAAGATTTACTTCCAGTTTTAGAGCAAGTTCAAAAAACTAACCGTCCATTACTTATCATCGCTGAAGATGTTGAGGGTGAAGCACTTTCAACTTTAGTTGTAAATAAACTTCGTGGTGTTTTAAACATTAGTGCTGTTAAAGCTCCCGGATTTGGTGACAGAAGAAAAGCTATGCTTCTTGATATCGCTACATTAACTGCTGGTGTTGTTATCTCTGAAGAGACAGGTCATACACTAGAGGGTGCTAACATCCAAATGTTAGGTCAAGCTACTCGTGTGATTATTGACAAAGATAACACTGTTATAGTAAATGGTGCTGGTGATGAGGAAGCTGTTAAAGCAAGAATCGCTGAGATTAAAGTACAAATGAATGCTACAACTTCAGAGTACGATAAAGAGAAACTTCAAGAGCGTTTAGCAAAACTTAGTGGTGGTGTAGCTGTTATTAAAGTTGGTGCTGCTACTGAGACTGAGATGAAAGAGAAAAAAGATAGAGTTGATGATGCTCTTTCAGCTACAAAAGCTGCTGTTGAAGAGGGAATTGTAATCGGTGGTGGAGCTGCTTTAGTTCGTGCTGGTTCTAAAGTTTCTTTAGATTTAGAGGGTGACCAACTTATCGGTTGTGAGATTATTCTTCGTGCTATTAAAGCACCTATCAAACAAATTGCTAAAAATGCTGGTTTCGATACGGGTGTAGTTGTAAATGCTGTTGAATTAGCCCAAAATGCAAATACAGGTTTTAATGCTGCGACTGGTGAGTATGTAGATATGTTTGAAGCTGGAATCATTGACCCACTTAAAGTGGCTCGTGTAGCTCTTACAAATGCTACTTCTGTTTCAAGTTTACTTTTAACAACTGAAGCTGCTATTTATGAGATACCAGAGGAAACTCCAGCACCTGCTGATATGGGTGGTGGTATGCCTCCTCAAATGGGTGGAATGCCAGGTATGATGTAGTTTAAATAGCCCAAAATTTGGGCTATTTAAAACTATCTAGCCTCTTTAATCGCTTCTAGGGCTGCTTCATAATTTGGTTCATCTGTTACTTCAGGAACTATCTCTTTATATACAACTTCACCACTTCTATCTACTACAAATATTGCTCTAGCACTAAGACCTTTTAGTTTGTTATCATTCATAAGAACACCGTAAGCTTTTGAAGCTGCTTTATCTATATAGTCTGATGCTACTGTCAAGTTGTCGATTCCCTCTGTTGAGCAAAAACGATCAGCAGCAAAAGGTAAATCCATAGATATAACTGTTGTTTCACAAATATCTAAATCATTTACTGCTACATTAAAGCGTCTAGTTTCAGCAGCACAAGTTGCTGTGTCTAAAGATGGAACTGTAATGATTAGTTGTACTTTATCTTTAGCTCCACCAATCTCAACATCACTTAAATCAGTTCCTATTGCTATAACTGATGGTGCTTTATCACCTACATTGATCTGAGTTCCAGCTAAGTTTACTGTTGTACCTTTAAAAGTTGTTGTTTCCATAGTGATTTCCTTGAATAAATTTGTATATATTAGCATTATTTATATATAATTCTCTTAAAAAGAGTTTTAATGGATAATCCTTTCGAATCTGGTCATATAAAGAACTATATACTTCTTTATTCAAGTGTTGTAGTTATTATGGTGCTATTTTTTATAGCAAGTACACTTTTTAATGATGTTGAGAAGCTTGATAAAAAAGTTTTTGATACAAATGGAACCGATATATCTAAACAAAATGATAAAAGAGTTATGAAAAATATTTTAGAGGTTGATAGTTCAAACTTTAAATTGATGCCAAAGAGCTATTAGATTATTGCTCTTTGGTGATTATGTAGAGTTGTTCATGTTTAAGTCGTTTTAATATACCCATAACAGTAACAAAATCTTGAAATTTAGATTCTTTGTCACTTCTTAAAACAACAGTTTGCTCTTTTGAGATTTTAGATAGTTTAAGCTCTAACTCTTTAGTGTTAACTTTCTCTTTTTCAAAAAACATCTCACCTTTTGAGTTTACATAAACATTTATCTCCTTTTTAACCTCTTTTTTCTCAATATTTTTAGCTTCAGGTAGCTCTATGGGAATCACCCCTTGTTTAATAAATGTAGCAGTTGTTAAAACCATAACTAAAAGAACAAGCATAATATCGATAAATGGTATAACATTTATCTCATCAAACTTTTTTCTATGTTTTTTACATTTTGACATATTTTATTTCTCTTTCATATCTTGAGCAACATCAAATTTTGTAAGAACTCTTTCAACTCTTCTTAGTGATATTGTATAGGCTACTATCGCTGGAATCGCTACTATAAGACCCATAGCAGTTGCTTTTAGTGCTAAAGCTAAACCCATCATAATCTTTTTAGCTTCAACAACTTCAACATCACCCATAGTGTAAAAAGTAAGCATTATCCCTATAACAGTTCCAAGTAATCCTATGTAGGGGGCATTTGTACCTATGGCACTTATCACACCGATATTGTCTGTTAGATCTAACTCTAGGTTATCTCTATGCTCATAATCCTCTATCCTAACACTTTTATAAAACATCATCCTCTCTATAAAAAGCCATAGAGTTACTATACTCATAAGTGTTAAAGTTCCCATTACACCATAATCAAGTGCTGTTTCTGCGTACTGTATAAAAGTTTGTGAATCCATATATTTTCCTTTCTATTTAAAGTTTAGAGATACTGTTGTTCCCTTATTTGGTTGTGATTTGAAATTTAAAGAGATACTGTTTTTATCACAAAATTTTTTAACCATATTTAGTCCGATACCAAAACCATTCATTTTTTCGTTACTTTGGTAGTATCTATCAAAAATTTGTATAAGTTCCACTTCATCCATTCCACACCCATAATCTTTTATGTAGAGTGTAGAACCTTTTATGATTATATCTATCTTATCACTATTTGGTGAATATTTTACACCATTATCTATAAGGTTGTCAATAACTTTAGCCAATCCGATTTTATCGTTTATTATCTCTAAAGTTTGTAACTTTAGTGTGAATTTTATATGATTATATATTGAACTTAAAAACTCTACTCTCTCTTTTACTAGCTCATCTACTGATATTTTCTCTTTTATCTCTTGGAGTGTTTGAGTTTTTATCATATAGTCTAGTTCATTATATCTTAGTTGTAACATAGAACAAGCTTGGTCTATCCTAGATAATCTTTTTAGTGCTTTCTTATCATCAGTGTTTTTTTGTAGCATTTGTGTATTGATTATAATTGTACTAATGGGTAGGTTTAGTTCATGTAGTGTTTCCTTAGATAAACTCTGGAGGTTTGATATATGTTCAGCTAAAGGGTCGATAGAAAGTTTTGAGATCATAATACCAGATAAAATCACAAAACATAAAAGTATAGTTGCTAAAAGTATAATATTTTGGGTATTAGCAACTACTAAAAAATAGTATAAAATTGCTAAAAATGTAACTACTGTCGTGAAGTAGTATATAAAAATCTCTAAACGGAGGTTACGAAACAAGTTTATAACCTATCCCTCTAATATTTTCTATTTGAAGTTGAGGTATAATTTGTTTAACTCTATTTATATAAACTCTTATAGCACCATCACTTCCAGATTCTGAACTGTTCCAAAGCTCTGTTATTATTAACTCTTTTGGTACAGTTGAATTGACATACTTCATCAATAGTAATAAAAGTTGATACTCTTTTTTAGTTAACTCTAACTCTTTCTTATCATAAAATAATCTTTGTAGCACAGGCTCATGAGATAATAAACCAACAGATTTAATATCACTCTTTTTTACCCTTTTTATAAGAGCATTGATTCTAAAAAGGAGTTCATCATTATCAAACGGTTTTGTGATATAATCATCTCCACCACTTAAAAAACCTTCAGATAACATCTTTTTATCTTTATGTGATGTTAGAAATATAGCGGGAGTATTGTCATTTACCTCCCTTAGCTCTTTTAAAAGTGTGATTCCATTTATGATAGGCACATTTATATCTAATAGATATAAATCAAATTTATTATCAAAAATAGTATCTAATGCTGATTGACCATTTGAGGTATGGGTGATCTCATACTGATCCTCTAGTAGGTCTATGAGGGTTTCAGCTAAAAGCTGATCATCCTCTAAAAGTAATATTTTAATCGACACTCGCAATAGCCCAACCGATAGCTTCACCAGCGTACATTGGCACTACACTACCATAAGTTTCAGGAACAATAAATGTTCTTTTTTCTAGTGTAACCTCTTTAAATTCAGGGCAAATTCCATAGATTCTTTGAGCATTATCACTAACAAAATCTTGTAAATTATCAAGTTTATCATATTGTTCAAATATTTCACATAGTAGTTGAAGTGATATAGGTGCTGTAAATACACCAGCAGCACAACCACAATTCTCTTTTGCGTGTTGAGGGTGTGGAGCAGAATCTGAACCAAACATAACTTTAGGGTGTGCTTCAAGAGCAACCGTTAAAAGAGCATCTAAATCTTCAGGTCTTTTTGCGATAGGTTTACAAAAATGGTGTGGCATCATCATACCACCGATAACATCATCTAAAGTTAAAAGTAGGTGATGAACTGTGATAGTTGCGTAAAGATTCTCATATTTATCTAACATATCAACAGCAGCTTTAGTTGTTATATGTTCCATAATGATTTTTAGTTTAGGGAAGTTTTTAGCTAAAAGCTCATAGATAGACATAAATTCAGCTTCTCTATCCATAACAAAACCATCAGTTTCACCATGAACACAAAGTGGAATATTTAACTCACTCATAGCATCTAATGTTTCTCTCATCTCCTCAATATCAAAAGATGAAACTCCCCCATCAGAGTTTGTTGTGATTCCAGCTGGATATAGTTTTATAGCTGTTATCTCATCAACCACAGATGTTAAAAATTCTTTAGAGTAGTTTTTATAAAAAAGTGTCATATATGGTTCAAAAAAATCGTTCGGTACAGCTGACATAACTCTTTGTCTGTAAGCTTGAACATCTTCAAGTGTAGCAACTGGCGGAACAAGATTTGGCATAATGATGGCACCACTATAAGAGTAAGCAGTAAGTGGAGCAACAGTTTCTAGCATCACACCATCACGAAGGTGAAGGTGCATATCAAGTGGCATTAAAATAGTGTGAGTTTTCATAGTTTTCCTAGTTAATTTATAAAAAAATTATATCTAAATTATGTTAAAACTCCACAAAATTAAAATTTATTTTTTTGAACATCTTTTGAGATGATTTGTGCCATCTCTTTTACATCATTTGCTACTATATCTATACTGTTTACCCTTTGAGCATTTGTTTGAGTAGCATTATCGATTTGTGTAATAGTTTTGTTTATCTCTGAAACACTTAAACTTTGTTCATCTATACTAACACCAATATCTGTGATAGATTGAGTTAAAACATGGATATTTACATTTATCTCAGCTAGAGATTTTTGTGTTCTTTCAGCTAGTTTACGAACTTCATCAGCAACCACAGCGAAACCTCTACCATGCTCACCAGCTCTTGCTGCCTCAATCGCAGCATTTAATGCTAGTAAATTTGTTTGTTCAGCTATATCTGCGATGATAGAAACAACAGATTTTATATCGTTTGAGTGACTAATAACCTCTTGAGACCTATGTGAAGTCTCTTGACTAGAGTTATCTATCTCTTGCATATTGTTTGCTGTTTCTTGAAGCATAGTTACCTGATTCATAGTAACATCATTTAATTCCTTCATCTGTTTTTGTAAAAATTCTGCTTTAGCTAACAGCTCATCTGAACTTTTTGCTGAATTATTTAACATATCTACGATAGCATTTTTAAGTGTATTTATCTCTTTAATTAGCGTCTCAAATACACCACCTTTTTCTATACCACTAAGTTGTAACTCTTGTGTATAATCATAATTAGCATATTGTTGTAGTGTTTTATCAATAGTTAAAAATTTATCTTTTAAACTTTCAAGAGCTTCATTAACAGTTGTTTTTAATTTGATGAGATTTGGGTTCGTCGTATCTACATTTATATGTTCTGAGAACCAACCATTAGCAACTTTACTCATAACATATTGTGTGTTTTCAATAAAAGCATTATCATCTTCGATACTGATTTTTGTTCGTTGTATATTTTCATTTACAGCTTTAGCCATTGTACCTAGCTCATCACTAGAACTATCATCTAAGAGTTTTACATTAGTTTTTTCTCTATTTATATAGTTGAAAAAATCTAATAATCCTAAGTGAAATTTCTTTATGCTTTTTGTAACACCATCAGCGATAAATTTTGAAAATATAAGTATAAATATCACTATAAAAAGTATAATTCCAGATGTAATATATAGAGATTTATAAGTTTGTGAAATATTTTTTTCGATAGTTTTAGTTAAAATTGTAGATAAGTGGTCATCAACCTTTTTTAAAAGATCTATTTTTTTAGTTATAGTGTTAAACCAATATTTATAATCTATCCCAAAACCACCTATATTTTTAGCATTGAAAGCTATTTGTCTCATTCTATTTACTTCATCTATATATTTTCCTCTTACAGTTTTTTTATAAAAATCTATCATTTTTTGATTGGCAGATTTTTCAAAACTAGTTAAAAATGTATTTTGCTCTGTTACAAGCTTAGTAAATTTCTCTTTCATATGTGGTAGAAATTTGTTTCTAGCAAAAGTATTTGACATAACAGCTCGCTCTATACCAGCACGCTCTTTACTCATAATAAAGTTATACCAAGCTAATAGATCTCTAGCTTCATTAGCACTTTTAGCATCTTTTGAGATAGCTCCTATCATATTTATAAAAATACCATTCATATTTGTATAGTAGCTTATAACTTTTGCTCCACCCATAGTTAGAGAGGTAGCTCCATCTCTGATTGTTTTAAGTTTAGATAACTCTTTTAGCCCTTTAGCTAGATATGATTTTGCTTCACTATTTAGAGTTGATGTAGTTAAACTTTTTAAAGTTTGTTTCATAATTTTTATTTTTTTATCTGTTAATTCTCTTTGTGCTGGTAATCTTTTTGTAAAGCTTTTACCCTTACTACCAACATATCCAGCAGTAGCTCCCCTCTCTTTTTGTGTTTCATGTACTAAGTTTGTTACAGCAATAGCTAATTTTACATTTTTAGCAGTTGTAGGGTTTGTGATTCTAAGCTCTTTAATTATATAGTTTTCTGTTTTTTTAAGTAGAGCTAGTTTTTTAGAGATGGTATCAAACCAATAGATAGGATCTACACCAAAGCCACCTATTGAGTTTGCTTCTAAAATGATTTTTCTCATTCTATTAACCTCTCTGATAGCTTCATCATCAAATGTTTTTTTATAAAACTTTTTTCCATCCTCTGAAGCATATTCATTAAAGCTTATCATAAATGAGTCTTGAGCTGCTATTAGGTTACTAAATTTAGATCTACTACCATTTTGAAAATAGTCTGTTGCTGTTATATTTGTACCAACGGCTCTTTCGATTCCAGCTCTCTCTTTAGACATTAAAAAGTTAAAGTAAGCAATGATCTGTCTTGTTATTTCAGGTGATGATGAGTAGGTAGATATTTTTACTATTGTATTTAAAAATTTAGCATTCATATTTGTATAGTAGGAGATAGCATCTTTGGTCTTTATGTTTAGTGAAGATACTTTTTCTCTTATGGTATTTATCTTTTTAGCATCATTTAGGGCATAACTAAGTGGTGAGTTTATTTTTTTATCTATACTAGAGAGATCAAGTTTTGTTAATAAGCTTTTTAATTCTTTAATCCTTCTATCTGTAAGTTTTCTTTGTAGTGGAAGTTTGTCCTTAAAATTTTTACCAGAACTACCTATGTATCCAGCACTCATACCTCTCTCTTTTTGAGTTTCATGTAAAACTAAAGAGATAGAAGTTAAAATCTTTGATGTCTTGTCTATATTTTCTAAGCTTTTAACCTTAGAGAAAGAGTTGTTGATTAGTATCGTTGCTAAGATAATTATAGTTAATGTTGGAACAAAAGTTTGGAGAATTAATTTTGTTCTAATTGAGATATTTTTAAACATATTAGAAACCTTTTAATAAGATATTTCAGAGTAATAACGACTATAATTTAACTATAAATTATAATCGTTATTTGTTCTACTAAACTAAAGTTTATCTAAAATATCTTTAAAATTGAAAGAAGTTAATAAATAGTTAATAGTTTATTCAGAAGTGAGTAGATTTTGCTTAGGTTGTGTGAGTGATAAAATAACTTCAGCTTCCATATCTGGAGATAATTTACCTTTTTCAACAAGATCTAACATCTTATGTAATCTTTTCTCATTTAACTCTTTCTCTTTTAACATCTGCTCATGTTGAAGTTTCTCTTGATGAAGTTTACTTTTTAGTTCCCTATTTTTTTTGTTGTTTAGGTAAAAAAGATATAGAGCTATCATCACAGCTATAATAATTAATATACTTATATATAAATTGTATTGTATATCATCTTTTTTAGTTATGGCATCTATCTTTGAGGTTTGGATTTTGGTTGTAGAATCTGTTTTTGCTACCTCTTTTTTAGCATCAGCATTCACTTTTGCTATTAGAAGTTGGTTTTGTGATTTTATTTTAGCAATCTCTATCTTTGTAGTAGAATCTATTTTTGAAATCTCTATTTTATTATCTCTATTTTTTTGATCGTTAGCGGTTCTATATGCTAATGAGTTTTGGTTAACTCCAGTTGTTTGACCTAGTATAGATATTTGATTTTTATCGTGTTGAAGTTTAGTATCTTGACAACCTGTTAAAAAGGTAAGTAGAAGTATGCTAAACAGTGATGCTTTTATATATGAAATATTCATTTTAACTCCTTTTAATAGTTGTGGATTATATCACAAAATATTAAAGGAATTTTATATAAGGTAGTTAGTTTTTTGCGATTTTAATCAAATCGTTAATGCTATCTTCATAAATTTTTACATCTGTTTGTGAAGTTGATTCAAATCTAGTTACTAAAACAGGTGTCGTGTTACTAGCACGAACTAATCCCCAACCATTTTCAAAGTTGATTCTAACACCATCTACATCTATAATATCTTTTATAGTTGGAAATGAACTAGGTGGGTTCTTAAGTAACTCTTTTACTTTGTCTATGATTTTAAATTTTTCAGATTCGGTAGTTTCCACTTTTATCTCTTCAGTTGAGTAAACAAGTGGAAGTTTCGCTAACTCTTCATCTAAATCGATTCCATCATTTACAAGCTCTAACATTCTAAGAGTAGCATATATAGCATCATCATAACCAAAGTAACGATTCTTAAAGAAAATATGACCACTAACTTCACAAGCTAAATCAGCATTAGTCTCTTTCATCTTTACTTTTAAGTTTGAGTGACCAGTTTTATACATAATAGCTTTACAACCACGATTCTCTAACTCATCATACATAACTTGTGAACATTTAACTTCACCTATAACAGTTGGTTTATCCATCTTCATAGAGTAGAGTAGAGCCATCATATCGCCCTTGATGTTGTTTTTATGAGTAAGAACTGCGATTCTATCCGCATCACCATCATAAGCAAAAGCTATATCATTACCATCTGCCAAAAGTTTTTTAACATCTTGTAAATTATGCTCATCTGATGGGTCAGGGTGGTGGTTAGGGAAAGTTCCATCAGGGTCAACATAAAGTCCTGTTGTTTTAAGTTCAAGTGCTTTAAATATATCTTCTGTAACTACACCAGCAACACCATTACCACAATCATAAGCGATTTTAGTAGGCATACCTTTTAGGTGTTGAAATTCAGAAACTAAAAAATCAACATAACGAGTTACAGCATCTATCTCAGTAACTTCCCTTTTTTCAGGTTTAGGTATGTAGTCCATAGCTTCACACTCATCACCTAAAGCATAGATATCATCACTAAAAAATGGTGCTTTATCTACTGTGATTTTAAAACCGTTGTACTCACTAGGGTTATGTGAACCTGTAATCATTACAGAAGCATCAGGTACGATTCCATCCCACTCTTGGTAGTTTGCAAAGTAGTTTACAGGTGTAGGAACAAGCCCCATACCAAGCACTTTTTTACCACCAGCATTTAGACCAGCTACAAGGTACTCAAAAAGGATAGGGGAGTGACTTCTAGCATCATAACCAACTGCCACATAATCACCTTTGATTTTAGAAGCTAAAACGAAACCGATTCTAGTAACACTTTGCTCATTCAACTCTTTTTCGTAGATTCCTCTTATGTCGTACTCTCTGTATATGCTCATTTAAGTTCCCCTCTAATTGTGTTTGTGTAATATTACATTAAATTAATAGAATATTCAAGTATGATTTAGGTAGAATTGAGTTAAGAACTTATATTAAGGTTATATAAATTGAAAATATCTTTTAAGTACAAACTATTTATCACATTTTTGTTTTATGGATTTAGCTTAGTTTTTTTAACTCAGTTTATTATTTTTAAAATAAATGAGATGAGTATTAAAACTGTAAGTGTAGATGAGGCTAAGGGGATATTTCTCCAAAAAGATAAGTTATTTCACTCATATATTCATGGTATAAATCTAAAGATAGAATCTATAAATAGATCAGAGATTTTTTCAGAATACCTAAACAATAAAGTAGATTCTAAATTAGCTAAAGCACTATTTATAGATATAGCTAGAACTTCAGATAATATTATGCAATTAAGATATATAGATAATGATGGGAAAGAGGTTATCAGAGTTGATAGAAAAGGTTATGGTAGAGAACCTTTTTTAATCACAGATAATAAATTACAAAATAAGAGTAGTAGATACTATTTTAAAGAGATTATGAAAACTAAAAAAGGTCAACTTTGGTATTCAAACTTAGATCTAAATATGGAACAGGATAAGATAGAAAGACCTTTAAGACCAGTTATAAGACTTGGTGTTAGTGTTTACAATGGTGGTAAAAAAGATGGTGTTTTGATTATAAATATCTTGATGGATAAATTTTTACAGCATCTTATCAGTATACCATTTTTTGAGCTTTACTTGATAGATTCTAAAGGTAATATACTTGTTGATTCGATAGATAAACATTGTTGGAGTAAATATCTTAAAAATGATAAAACAATCTACAAAGTTTTTGGTGATCTAAGTGATAAAATCATAAATAATGAAGAGTATATTGGTGAAAACTTTTATTCTAAAGAGATATTTTTAGATAATAGTGAAAAATTAAAGATGGTAATTAAACCAAATAACGATAAGATTCAACATGAGATAGATAAGCAAGTTAGTGAACTTTTATGGGTTATGCTTGGTGTGATTTTCTTCTCTTTCCCTTTTGCTTACTTTTTCTCAAGAACACCTATCCGTTTAAATGAGATGATAGATTCTCAAAAGAGGGAGCAAGATATATTGTTATCACTTTTTGATTTAAGTAATGCTGTGTTATTTAAGTGGAATAATGATGAAAATTGGAGTGTATCTACTGTTTCTAAAAGTGTTGAAAAACTTTTAGGTTATACAAAAGAGGATTTTGAGGGGAATAATATCTTTTTTTCAATGTGTATCCATCCTGATGATATCGAGAGGGTTATTAAAGAGGTTGATGAGGCTATAAAATCTGATCTATATTTCTTTGAACATAAACCATATCGTATATATACTAAAGATGGTAAGATAAAATGGATTCTAGATTCAACAGTTATAGTTAGAGATGAAGATAATAAGATAACTAGTTTTGTTGGTTATCTCATAGATATAACAGAGATAAAAGATAATGAGTTAGCTCTAAAAAAATTATCAAGAACAGATCAACTAACAAAAATTTATAATCGAGTACATTTAGATGAGGTTTTAAGTAAAAGATATAACCATTTTCAAACAGATGGTGAAATAACAAGTATTATCATTGTCGATATAGATTTTTTTAAATTGGTAAATGATGAACATGGTCATTTAGTGGGAGATAGTGTTCTTGTTGAGTTCGTAAATGTTTTAAAAATGTTTATAAGATCTAGTGATGTTCTAGGAAGATGGGGTGGTGAAGAGTTTTTAATCATACTTCCAGATACAAACCTAGATCAAGCACTATTGTTAGCTGAAAAGTTAAGAAAAAAAGTACAAGAGTATAAATTTAGTGTAGTTGAACATAAAACAGCAAGTTTTGGTGTAGCAACATTAGAATCTGGTATGAGTATAGAGAGACTGATAGATATAGCTGATGAGGGTTTATATAAAGTAAAAGAGAATGGTAGAAACTCTGTTTATGCTGTTCAAAAAGAGATGCTAGATAAAATATGAGATTAAAAAAATGATAACTACTGTTTTAAATCTCTTAGATAAATGGCATTTAAAGAAAAAAAGTGTTGCTCAAAACAAAAAAACTATATTTATAAAAGAGAGGGAGATTCTATTTGTTAATATGGGACAAAATATAGGTGTGGAGCAAGATGGAAAAGGTGATGAATTTTTAAGACCTGTTATTGTTTATAAAAAATTTAACAATAGTATGTTTTTAGGAATCCCACTTACTTCTACACTAAAAGATAGTATTTATTATTATAATTTTGAGTTCAAATCAAAAACAGATGGTTTTAGAAAAAGTAGTGCTATCTTATCGCAGGTAAAAGCATACGATGTGAAAAGGGTTAAGTTTAAATTAGGTACGATAAACAAGCAAAATTTTATGGAGTTACATGAGAGATTTTTGGAATCAATTAGACCCAAAGATATTTTAACACCTCGCAAAAGCGAGGAGAGTCCCGAAGGAATTTGTAGTAATATTGTATCAAAAGAAAAAAAAGAAGTCAAATAAAAGAGAGAGAGATATGAAAGAGATATATTTAAAAGATTATAAAAAGCCAGAGTTTAAGATAGAAAAAGTTGATTTAGTTTTTGATCTGTTTGAGGATTATACAACTGTTACTAATGTTATGGATATAGTAAAAGTAGATTTGGATGCTAAAGATTTAGAGTTAGATTCTATAGATTTGGAGTTAGTTGAACTTTGGATAAATGATTTGAAGTTAAAAGATACTCGCTATGTTTATAGTGATGAAAAGCTAAAGATTTTTAATGTGCCTGAGAGTTTTTCTATAAAAGTGATAAATAAAATCTACCCTCAAAACAACACTGAACTAGAAGGGCTTTATAAAAGTGGTTCTATTTTTTGTACCCAAAATGAGCCAGAGGGTTTTAGAAGAATCACACCTTACTTAGATAGACCAGATGTTATGAGTGTTTTTACAACTACTGTTATAGCTGATGAGAAAACTTACCCTATTTTACTATCAAATGGTAACAAAAAACAGTGTCACGATTTTATGAATGGTAGAGTTGGTGTGACTTGGCATGACCCACATCCAAAACCAGCTTACCTCTTCGCACTTGTTGCTGGAGATTTAGGCTCTATAAGTGATGAGTTTACAACTGCTAGTGGTGAAAAAGTGGAGTTAAATATCTACTGTGATAAAGGTAATGAATCTAAATCTACCCATGCTATGAGATCTCTAAAAGAGGCTATGGTTTGGGATGAACAAAAGTATGGTCGTGAGTATGACTTAGAGATATACAATATAGTAGCAGTAGATTCTTTTAATATGGGTGCGATGGAAAACAAGGGTTTAAATATATTTAACTCACACTATGTTTTAGCAGATGAGGACACAGCTACTGATGCTAACTTTATGGGTATTCAAGCTGTTATAGCACATGAGTATTTTCATAACTGGACTGGTAATAGAATCACTTGTAGAGATTGGTTTCAGCTTACTCTTAAAGAGGGGCTTACAGTTTTTAGAGATCAAAGTTTCTCAGCAGATTTGAACTCAGCAGAGGTTCAAAGAATCGAAGATGTAAAAGCATTAAGAGAGAGACAGTTTGTTGAGGATGCTTCCCCAACATCACACCCTATCCAACCTAAATCTTATATATCTATGAATAACTTTTATACTTCAACAGTTTATGAAAAAGGTGCTGAAGTTATAAGGATGATTCACACACTTTTAGGTGAGAAAAAATATAGAGATGCGACAGATTTGTACTTTAAAACTTTTGATGGTCAAGCTGTAACTACTAACGATTTTCTTTGGGCTATGAGTGAGGGTGGTGGAATCAATTTAACTCAGTTTGAAAATTGGTATCATAAAAAAGGTACACCTGTTTTAAAAGTTGAAGAGTTTTACGAGGATGAAACTTTTAGAATCAAGTTTACACAAGAGGGTGATTTTTACTTTCCACTTAGAGTTGGAATCATAGATTCTATAACTGGTGAAGAGTTGGTTGATGAGATTCTAATCATAGATAAAAAAACAGATGAGTTTAGTTATAAAGATATAAAAGCTAAACCGATAATATCGATAAATAGAGATTTTACAGCACCAATCATAGTTGAGGAGAAAGATAAAGATTTCTCTTTTTTAATGAAGTATGATAAAAATAGTTTTAACAGATATGAAGCTACACAAAACTATGCTACTAAAACTTTACAAACTATGATGAATGGTGGTGAGATAGATGAAAAATTTGTAGAGGCTTATGGATACCTTTTAGATTTGGATGTTGATCTTTCATATAAAGCACTTCTTTTAGAGTTACCAACTGTATCTACACTTATGCAAAAACAAGAGGTTGTTGAGTTTGGTGTTATCTATGAAGCTAAAGAGAGACTAGATTTACATTTAGCAACAGTTTATGAAACTAAACTTTTAAAAATCTATGAATCTCTTGATGATAAAACTATACCAAACCGTGCTATGAAAAATAGAGCTTTAAAGATTCTATCTGCCTTAGAGAGTGATGAGGTTATAAAACTAACACAAGAGCAATATAAAATATCAACAACAATGACACAAAGAATCGTAGCTTTAGATATACTAGAAAATATATCTAAATATGATGCTAAAAGTGAACTAGAAAACTTTTATGAGAGATATAACAATGATACTTTAGTTATGAACAAATATTTTGCGATTCTAGCATCATCAAGTGCTAAAGATGTTTTAGCAAGAGTAAACGAGTTACAAAATGAT
>CAYLNF010000024.1:0-15174 GCA_964385165.1 uncultured Sulfurimonas sp. | reverse complement strand
ATACTTGGGTATGTTGGTTTTATGTATGATATAACAGATATGAAAGAGAGGGAGAAAGAGTTAAAACTTATGGCCTCAATCGATCCTATGACTAAACTATACAACAGAAGATATTTCGCACAAGTTGGAGAGAGACTTTTAAAACTAGCAAAAAGGGAAAAAACTTCACTTAGTGTAATAATGATAGATATAGATAACTTTAAAAAAGTTAACGATACCTATGGTCATAAAATAGGAGATGATGTTATTATAGCTATCTCCGATAAGATCAAATTTGTGAGTAGAGAGAGTGATGTTGTTTGTAGATTTGGTGGTGAAGAGTTTATAGTATTACTACCAAATACAGATATAGATGGAGCTATAATTATAGCAAATAAGATTAGAGATTCTATCCAAAATATAGAGATACCATTAAATAATAATAAAAATATCCATATCACTGTAAGTGTTGGTGTATCTATCGTTTATATAGAGAGTGATTTAAACCTAGAAGCGTCCATAAAAAGGGCTGATGATGCTCTTTACAGAGCTAAAGAGAATGGTAAAAATAGAGTAGAATCTTTTTAAAAAAACTCTACTATCTTCTCTCTTAGAAAATGTGGTAGAAGATTTAAAAATGATATGATTAGATAAAATCTAAAAGGGAAAGCATAGATTCTTTTGTTTTTATCTATCGCATATCTAATTCTTTTAACACCATCTTGTGTAAATAAAAGAAACGGCATCTTAAAACTATTTTTATCTGTAAGTTCACTTTTTATAAAACCAGGTAAAATATTTATCACTTTAATATTATGCTTTTTATATCTATACCTAATAGCTTCAGCATAAGCATTTAAAGCTCTTTTAGATGAACTATAAGCTTTAGCTGTTGGCATTGAGAAAAGGGATGATAAAGAGGATATAAAAACAATCTTACCACTCTTTTGAGATTCAAATTTTGGTAACAAAATCTCTAAAATAGCATGATTTGCTAAAAGATTTACATCATATAGTTTTTTAAAATCTTTAAAAGGTGTGATTCCATCAGTATGACCAACAGAGATACCAGCATTTAATATAACCATATCAACAAACCCGATAGAATCTATCTTTTGTTGAAGTAGTTCAAAATCTGTAACATCAACTACAATTATATCAATACTTTTAGTATGTGGTAATAATTCAGATTTAAGTTTTTGAAGTTTCTCCCCTCTTCTTGCTAAAAGAATAAGGGAATTTGAAGATGTAGCATACTGACGAGCCAACTCCTCACCAATACCACTACTAGCACCTGTTATTAAGATTTTAATTATATTATCCTAGTGTAAGTTTGATGAATATCTAAAATGTGATTTAAACATAAAATAAAAAGCGATTGTATTAAATATAGAATTTACTAAATAGATATCTTTTGAGATAGTCAATTTTTGAATAAAATCAGTATGTAGATGTTCATTAGCTATAAAATAATTAAGTTGTTTTATAGCTACCCTATAATTTACATTAACAACAGGAGCATCTTCGTAATCGTATTTACCCATTATCTGATATTCCACAAAGTTTAGCTAATCTATCTTTTCTTTGTATATCTTCATCAGTAAACTCATTTTTATCAATCTGCTTAGAGTAATTAGAAAGAGTATCATCATCACCATTTTTATAATCACAGACAATATTCAACTCTTTTCCATTGTCACTTAACTCTAATTCTGCCTCTTTAAGAGCATCATTTATCATTATGTCTAAATCTTCATCTTTCATAATTTTTCCTAAACTTTATACAATCCTAATCATAACAGGTGTAGAGTTTACAAAGTCAAGAGATTCTAGGTGTTTCATCATCTCTTGAATATCTTTTTCAACTGCTATGTGAGTAGATACTAAAAGGTTTGCTGAGTTATCAGTTGATGGTCTTTGTAACATTGTCTCTACTGAGATATTATTCTCTTCAAAAATTTTAGTGATTTTTGCTAATACACCAGCTTTATCTGAAACATTGATTCTTAAATAGTATTTTGATTCAATTTTGTCAGTTGATTTTAGAGTTAATGTACCCTCCATAGGTTTGTTAAAACCTAACATTGGTGTAGATTTACCACTTCTTGCTATATCAATGATGTTAGCTACAACAGCACTTGCTGTGGCATCACCACCAGCACCAGCACCATAATAAAGTGTTTCACCAACTTTATCACCAACAACAGAGATTCCATTCATCACACCATCAATTTTTGCTATCATCTCATCTTGGCTAATTAAACAAGCATGAACTCTTAACTCAACCTCATTCTCATCTTTTTTAGCGATTCCTAAAAGCTTAATAGCATAACCAAACTCTGAAGCAAAATTAATATCATCAGTTGTTACTTTATCGATTCCCTCTATCAAAATATCTTCAGGTTTAGCATCGATTCCATAAGCGATAGAAGCTAAGATAAGAAGCTTATGAGCAGCATCATAACCACCAACATCAAAAGTTGGATCAGCCTCAGCATAACCTAAATCTTGAGCCTCTTTAAGTATAGCATCATAAGCTACACCCTCATTTGTCATCTTAGTCATCATATAGTTACAAGTACCATTCATGATTCCCATAATAGATTCTATGTGATTAGCAGATAACCCATCTCTAAGAGCATTGATGATAGGAATCCCACCAGCAACAGAAGCTTCATACTCAAATGCTATATCTTTAGCTAATTCTGCTAACTCATAACGGTGGTAAGCTAAAAGTGCTTTATTAGCAGTTACAACAGCTTTTCCACTTTTAAGTGCTTTTTTTACAACTTCAAATGGCTCATCAACACCACCCATAAGTTCAACAACAATATCAATCTCAGGGTCATTTAAAACATCATCAACATTATCTGTGATAATTATATCTAAACCTCTATCTTTAGAAAGATTTTTAACAACACCACTCTTAACCTCTATCTCACGACCAGCACGAGCAGAGATAACATCAGCATTATCTTTTAAAATGTTCGCAACACTTGTTCCAACAGTTCCAACACCTATGATTCCAACTTTTATCATTACTTTTATCCTTCAATTTATCTCATAAATTCAAGGAAACCTTTTATTATCGTTTAAACGATAAAGGAACTCGTCCCTTTATCTACGCTAACGCTTAGTTTCCTTAGGCAGGAAGCCCATCACACTGGTGTGATTATTTTTCGAATTGTTTTAGAAACTTTTTAACATTTTTAGCTGCTTGACGGATTCTATTGTCATTTTCTATAAGAGCTATACGAACATAGTTTTCACCATAAGCACCAAAACCGATCCCTGGAGCTACACAAACACCAGCCTCAACTAAAAGTCTTTTAGAGAACTCTAATGAACCTAAATGCTCCACACATTCTGGAAGTTTTGCCCAGATAAACATAGAGGCATTATTTCTTTGAATCTTCCAACCAGCTCTATCAAATGCTTCTATGAAAACATCTTGACGGTGATCATACTTATCTGTAATATCTCTTACACATTGTTGATCCCCATTTAGAGCAACAGTCGCAGCTACTTGAATCGGAGTAAACATTCCGTAATCTAACCACGATTTTATTTTTTGTAAAGCACCGATTAGTTTTTTGTTTCCAACAAAGAAACCAACTCTCCAACCTGCCATATTGTAAGATTTACTTAAAGTAAAAGATTCTACTGCTACATCTTTAGCACCCTCTACACTCATAATAGATGGAGTTTTATAACCATTAAAAGTTATATCACCATAAGCGATATCACTTATAACATAAAATCTTTTCTCTTTTGCCATAGCTACAAGACGAACATAGAACTCTTGTGTTACTGTTACAGTTGTAGGATTATGTGGGAAGTTTACTAAAACATATTTTGGTTTTGGAGAACTCTCTTTAAAAACTCTCTCTAAATCTTCAAAAAATTTATCCTCTTTTAACTTGTACTCATCATCAAACTCTATACCAAACTTAACAACATTACCACCAGCTAAGATGAAAGAAAATTCATGAATTGGGTAAGTTGGATCTGGAACAACTGCTACATCACCTGGATTTGTGATAGCATAAGTTAAGTGAGCATAACCCTCTTTTGAACCCATAGTCGCTACACACTCTGTCATTGGGTCTAAATCACAGTTATATCTTCTTTTATACCAATCAGATATTGCCATAAGAAGTTTTGGAATACCTTTTGAAGTTGAATAACCATGTGTTTTAGTTTTTTGGGCAGATTCTACAAGCTTCTCACGAATATGCTCAGGAGTATCACCATCAGGATTACCCATAGAGAAATCAATAACATCAGCACCAGCTCTACGCTCTGCCATTTTAAGCTCATTTACCTCAGCAAAAACATACTTTGGAAGTCTATTCATCCTATCAAATTGTATCTCATCAAACATCTTTAAATTCCTCTAAATTATTGATGATATTCTAGCGAAAAATGTTTATACTAACATTAGTATTATCGAGAACCAGTTGGTTTAAGGAGTAATCCATCTTTTAAATTTTTAAGTGTATAAATATCTGATATTTTTATATACTTCGAGCTTTTTGGTATATGTAAAACAACTCTTGATCTTCTTCTATCTTGTGAAACAACTCTTAAAAGGTGTAGAGAGCTATCATAGTAAGATATTTTTGGATACCAGTAGTTTCTTCTTGAGCTTAAAATCTCTAATCTAGTTATGTTTGAAACATCAAGCCACTCATCATAGATTGATCTTTTTAACCTTAACTCCTCACCAACATTTAAAGTTTTAACATTTAGATGAGCATCCCTCATATCTATAATATATGTCCAGTTAGCATATGAGTTTTTTTCAATATCAACAACACTACAACCACTTTTTCTAAGCTCATTTTGTAGTATAGATGGATCAGTAGCATACTCAGAAGTTAAGCTTATACTCCAAGTAAATTCACTACTATTTAGGGTAGATTCTTTTGTAACATATCTATAATACCCTATATTCCTTAGTGTATTTTCCATAATTTTTACAAAAAATAGTGGTGAACCTGATGTTTTAAAGTTTAACTCTAAATTTGTTGGTTTTTTAAAAAATAGATTTAACAACCCATTCTCTTTTAAAGTATCTATCACCTTTACAGAATCTATCCCATCATAATGGAAATAATCACTCTTTGGTGAAAAAACAATATCTATATATGCTTTGTTTTTTAGATACTTATCTTTACCTATAAATTTTTCTATTTTAAGATCTAGTAAACTAGTGTCTTCTACCTTTAAGCTCTCTACATTTTGTTCTAAATCATACTCAAAAGCAAAAACGGTTGATGAAAAAAATAGAAAGATAAAAGATAAAACAACTTTTACCATGTTTTTCCTCTATTTAAAGCTCTAAACTCTTTTAGATCTATCTTTTTAAATTTTCCATTTTTGTATGAGAATCTTAGATTACTTTTAGTGTTATATTTTTTAATTTTACCATCAACATCTATATTTAAGTAACCGTGACCAAATACAATTATCCAATCTTTTTTAGTATCAAATTTGAAACTATTTTTAAATACTGTTTGGTGTTTTTTATGAGTTTTTAGATCTATATAACCCATCCACACTTTAGTTTTAGGTTTAATCACAAGTGAGCT
This sequence comes from uncultured Sulfurimonas sp., assembly GCA_964385165.1. Classification (GTDB taxonomy): domain Bacteria; phylum Campylobacterota; class Campylobacteria; order Campylobacterales; family Sulfurimonadaceae; genus Sulfurimonas. The sequence continues at coordinate 9,601 of CAYLNF010000024.1, read as the reverse complement.
TTTAACTGTTTTTAAACTTTCAGCTTTTTTAGTTTTAACCTCTGCTTTCACCTCTTTTTCAGGTTTAGCTTCAACTTTTTTAGGCTCTAAAACTTTTTTCTTACTCTCTTTAACTACTAAAGGTGTAACAGTTTTATTTATATCGTTTGAGATATTATCATCTTTTTTAGATTGATTGTTCTCAACAACCATTATCTTTTTAGCACTCTCTATAACACTATCTTTTTTATCTTCTATCTCAATATTTTGTGTTTGATTATCAAGTAATGAAGCTGAATTTATAGAAAAAAGAGCAACTGCGATAAAAATCAATACAACTATAAATAGATAAAGCTTTGTGTAACTTTTTTTCTTTTTTGGAGCTACAAAAACTGTTTCATTTTCGGTTGGTTCAGGAGTTAACTCAGCAAAATATTTAAAACCTTTCGATTTTAAATCATCAAGTTTTAAGTTATACTCCCTCTCTAAAATAGAAACAAAACCCATAAACTGAAGTTTATTTATATCTTCAAAACTCTCATGTAAGATAGCTTGAACATGTTTTGTAGATATATGAGTTTTTTCATGTATTTTCTGAGCACCAATAGTTTTTAATTTGTTTAAACCCTCACTCATACTCTCATCCTATCCATCAGTATAGCTCCAGCTACACTTACATTTAGTGAATCAAATTGATGTTTCATACTTATACTAACAACTTCATCTAGTTTAGACACAACACGAGAGCTAAGACCTTCACCCTCACTACCTAAAACTAAAACTCTTTTTCTCTCGATATAAACATCTCTGATATCTCTACCACTCATATCAGCACCATAAGTTGTAAAACCTGACATCTTTAGATCATTTAAAACATCATGAACATTATTTTCAATAGCAAATGGCATATTAAATAACGCTCCTGTACTTGTTCTAAGAATCGGAGCCATTGGTAGATTTTTCACACCACAAGCGATAATAGCATCTACACCTAAAGCGTAAGCACTTCTAACAATAGCACCAATATTTCCAACATCAGTTAGACCAGATAATACTAAAACAAATTTTTTCTCAAAGAAAAAATTGTATGGTTGAAGTTGATAATCTTCAACCTCAGCTAAAAAACCTTGATGAGTAGCATTTTTACACATCTTTTGTGCTGCTTCATTTGGGATTCTCTTAACCTCAAACCCCATCTTCATTAGACGAGAATACTCTTTTTTCTCTATCTCTTTTGCTAGATATAGAGTCTTAATTTTTTTTGGAAAGTTGTTTATTAGATAATAGATTGGTTGTTTTGCGTAAATTAACATAGTTTATAAGATACCTTTTTAATGATAAAACTATTTTATCTAAAAAAAATTAAGCTTAGATTATTTTAACGATAAAACTCTTTGATAACACTCTTTTGTATTCTCACCTGTTATTTTACATATAAGTTTTACCTGTGTTTTTGTTGGAAGATCAAGAGAAAGTATATCTTTTTGTGTTATAGCTGAAGCAGTTTGTGCCTCACCAGCTTTGATAACAACTACCCACTCACCACGGATATTAGAATCAAACATATCTAAAATCTCTTTAGCTGTACCATGAAAATATTTTTGATACTTTTTAGTCAACTCTTTAGCTAAAAAGAGTTCTCTAGTTGGTTCCTCTTTATCTATCTCTAAAAGAAGTTTCTCAAGTCTATGTGGAGATTCATAAAGTATAGTTGTAAAACCATTATGTAACGCTTTTTGAAGTCCAGCACTACGGGAACTCCCTTTATGATCTAAGAAACCAAAAAACAGCATCTGAGTTTCTATAAATCCACTAGCTACAAAAGCGGTCAAAAGAGCATTTGCTCCAGGGAAAATATCGTATTTTATACCATTATCTATACAGTACCTAACCAACACTTGCCCCGGATCACTGATACCAGGCATACCAGCATCACTTACATAAACAATATTTTGCTCAAAAAAAGTTGCTTCTAGTTTTTCAACAAAAGATTTTTCATTGTGGGAGTGTAGGGAGATAAACTCTTGATCCTCTTTAAAGGTTGTATTGTATCGCTCTTTTAAAATATGGATAAGTTTTTTAGTAACACGAGTATCTTCACATAGAAGTATATCAGCCTCACTTAAAGCTTCAATAGCTCTAAGTGAGATGTCGCCTATGTTACCAATAGGGGTAGGAACTAGGCTAAGCAAAAAAAGTTCTTGCTTATTTTTTAGCGTAACGAGCGTTAAATTTCTCGATTCTACCAGCTGTATCTACCATTCTTTCAGAACCTGTGAAGAATGGGTGACATTCATTACAAATATCGATTTTTTGAGTAGCATTAAGCCCTTTATTTTGAAATGTGTTTCCACAAGAACAAGTTACAGTACAATCTACAAAGTTAGGGTGTAAATCTTTTTTCATTTTTTTGCCTTTTGATACTCGGTAATTTGCGAATATCTATATATTTTTAAATCCGTATGGGGGCAGATTTTTGTAAACGCGATTATATCTAAATATATTTTAATTTACAATATAATCTTTGATGCTACTGCCATAACAGCAGATTCTGAGCGAAGAACTAAAGGTGTATCTAATCTAAAAACATCACAAGATTCTAAAAGTTTTTTCTCAGAATCTGAAAAACCACCCTCACACCCTATAAGAACTCTTTTTATATCACCATAATCATCTAAAGTTTTTTGAGTAAAATCAAACACTTTTGTATCTGGAAACTCTTTTATAAACTCTTTTATATTTTTAAACATATCAAACTTTATATAAGTACTTCTTCCACACTGCTGCATAGATGCTTCTAATATTCTATGAAATCTTTTTAGATCTATCTTAAAGTTTTTTTGTGTTCTATCACAACTTATAAAAGAGATTCTACTAACACCTATCTCATTAAGTGATGGTAAAACTTTCTCTATCGACTTAGAATCTATAATACACCAAGCTATATGAAGCTCTTTTTTAGCCGATACTATCTCCTTTTTAGATGAGATCAACTCAATATATAAAGTTCTAGAATCGACAGATACAATTTTATATTTATGTAAAAACTCTATATCATCTCTATCCCTAAAAAATATCTCATCACCCTCTTTATGACGACGAACTTTTATGAGATACTTATGTAGTTCACCCTTTAGAGTTAAACTATCTTTTGGTTTAGTATCTAAAAAAATATATATCAAATCCACATCCAAGCTGAGATAGATAAAACAAGTAAAACCTCTATCATAAAGATTTTAACTGAAAACTTTTTATAATCCTCAAAAGCGTTATCAACTCTAAAATCTGTATATCTAAGTGTTGAAGAGCGTTTATTTTCTAAGAAAATTAAGCTTGTTACAAAGATTATCATCACAATATTTTCTACTGTAAAATCTAAATGTTTAGCAGCCATCATCACAACACCTGTAAATAGTATAACACCAATAGTTGTCATACCAATAGGCATAAAAAGTGTGTGTCTTCTCTTATACTTTTTTACATCATTTGTGCTAAACAACATATAAAAATTAACTAAAATCATCCCTAAAACCAACATAACACCATAGTTATGTGTTACAATACTCATATCATACATTTCATTCATAGTGAAATATTACAATAATAATCTTTAAAGAGGCAAACATGGCTGTAACAGTAGAAGAAGCACTAGAGTTAATTTACAATAATGTAACAAAAAAATCTGTAAAACTATTACCAATAGAATCGGTTTTAGGTTATGTACTAGCTCAAGATATAGTAGCTACACATAATCTACCACCATACGACAACTCAGCCATGGATGGTTATGCTGTTAAACTCTCAGATAGTGATAAAAATGTAGAGGTTAAACATACTATTTTAGCTGGTGATAACTCATCTGAAAAGTTAGAGAGTGGTTTTGCCATAAAGATTATGACTGGAGCTAGAATCCCTGATGGGACAGAGTGTATAGTTCCCATAGAGGATACTATCAATTCTCAAAATGGTATAAAACTTCCAAAAGATCTAAAAAAAGATAAACATATTAGATTTATGGGTGAAGATATAAAAAAAGGTAAACTACTTCTTAGTTGTGGGGAAAGATTAGGGAGTTATCAGATAACACTATTAGCATCTCAAGGAATCTCACACATCAAAGTTTATAAAAAACCTCATGTAACTATATTTTCATCTGGTAGCGAACTTAAGATGCACTTTGAAAATGTTACAGAGTATCAACTCTACAACACAAACACACCAACTCTACTATCTCGTGCTTTAGAGTTAGGGTGTGAAGTTGATTTTCTAGGTACAGCTAAAGATACTCTTGAAGATCTAAAAGAGCATATAAAAAGTGCTTTAGATTCTGACTTTATTATCACTTCAGGTGGTGTTAGTGTTGGTGATGCTGATTATACAAAAGAGGCATTTGAAGCGTTTAAAAACCACATATTTTTTGATAAAGTGGAGATAAAACCAGGTAAACCTACAACATTTGGTAAAATTGAAAATAGATTAATTTTAAATTTACCAGGAAACCCTATGGCAGCGGCACTAAACTTTGAACTATTTGGTCAATCGATCATATTAGCATTAAGTGGTGATAGTTCTAAATATATAAACTTCATAAAAGCTAAGATGAAAGATGATTATAAACTAAGAGCTGGTAGAAGAAATCTAGTACCTGGATTTTTTGATGGTGAATTTTTTACACCACATAAAAACTTCGCACCGGGGATGGTTTCACCACTAGGTAGTTCAAACTCATTTATTATGATAGATGAGAGTTGTGAACTTATCAAAAAAGATAGTTTTGTAAAAATTATCTCAACTAGATTTAGTTTTAACTCTAAAGAGAGTGTGAGTTTAATAACTCACTAAACCTCTTTAGGGTTTATAAACTTTTCACCTTTTTTTATCTTTTCCCAAAGCTGATTATCACCCCAATCATTTTTAACCTCATCTGAAAATATTATATCTTCAAAATCTATCATTCCCATATTTTTAGAGTAAGCATCATCTTTAAAACATTGAGCATATCCAGTAGCTGTTTCATGAACTATAACACTGTTGATTTTTACATTTTTTTCACCATTTACAGTTGATGTAAGCTCTAAAAGTTTATCTAATATAAGAAAAATTACACGGGAAAATTGTTCACAAGATGGTGAAACAGGTAGTATAACCCACCTATGGGAATGTTTTTTCATATCTTCTATATACTCTTTAGAATCACCACTCCAGATAGCAACAGCATGATCAAAACTCTCAATAAGAGCTTTCATATTTTGTTTCATAAGACCAAAATCGTACACCATTTGACCATTATCTAAGAAGTTAGATTCAAACAAAACTTCAACTCTATATGAGTGACCATGAAGTGAACTTCTACACTTTATAGTGGAGCATCCACGAACGATATGAGCATTTTCAAATTTGAATAGTTTTCTGATTATCATTTATAAGCCTAAGAAGAATTGGATATAATTTTATTGTCTCCACCTTTCGGTGGGACAAAATTCGACTTTTGGAGGAACTTATGAGTAAGTTTCGACTAAAACTCAACTTTGTATTTTTCAGGTTCAAAGTTAGTTTTAAAGTTGAGAGGCTTTAGCCTCTCTCCTCTTGTCGAATATTATACCATAAATTATTAAACTCCCTTATTTTGATCCCATATACGGATATGTAATCTATCACTAAAGTTATACCCTTTTGTTTTACAAAACTCCACAAGAGGTTCACTATTTGCCTCAACCTCCTCTTTTGTACCACCTAAAGGCATACAGTAAACTTTTGTTTTTGGTGAGTGGATAGTTATGCTCTCTATCTCCTCCTCTAAACCTAAATTTATAGAATCTCTATCTATACTAAATTTAAAAAAAGCCTCTGAAGCATTTGAAGCTATGGAGTAGATAACATCACCCCTAACCCTTTTTTTTAAAGGTTCATTTGAGTTTGTAAGTTTTACAGAGAGTGCAAATATACACTTTTTATAGATAGGATATTTCTCAAAATCAACACCTAAAGAGCCATTTGTCTCAAATGTTATAGAGTGACCCATCTCATCTAATCTTTCTAAAAACTCTATAAAAATCTTATCATCACCATAGATAAGAGGTTCACCACCAGTTAAAACTATATCTACTGGGTATGGTAAGTCATACTGTTTTAAAATTGAGATTAATTGATTTGAATTGTTTATGGGAATCCAGTTGTGTGAAAAATGCTCTTTGTTTACAGCATAAACTGTATCGCAACCAAGAACTAAAGCACCATCATCAGCTCTCTCTTCACAACCAAACCCCTCACACTTCATATTACACCCACCAAAGCGAAAAAATAGAGATGGCACACCAGTGTATCTCCCCTCACCTTGAATACTATAAAAATGTTCTACTAAATAAACAGACAATTTAATTTAACTCAATTTTTATGTAATTTATTAGAGTAGTTTAATGCTTCATAAACAGAAAACATTATCCCACCAAACACTATTATAAATATACTAATTTTTAATATTTCCATTATAAATCCCTCAAACTTCTAATTTTAGATAAAATCTTTCTATTTATATAAATAATACCAATAGTTATACTTATAGATAAACTAAGCAATAAAATAGCATCAATAATCGTAAGTAACTCATAATTTTTATATAACCATGCGACCAAAGAAACATTAACTGCTATTAAGATACTAAAGATAACTTTAAAATATCCTATACTCTCTTTGATTTCATCGATTTTAGCCATCTATCACCCACCTGTTTCATAAAAAGCACGGTTTGATGATTCACTATCATCTCCACCCCATCTATTTTTTTCTGGTTTAGTTCTTATAACCTCTTTTAAAACTAAAGCAGCAGTTTTTATATCACCTTTTTTTATCGATTCTGCTATACTCATAGCTTCATCAAAATATAAACAAGGTATCAGATTTCCCTCTGCTGTAAGTCTTATACGGTTACACTTTTTACAAAAATCATCTTCATAAGGCTCTATAATTCCAAACCTATAACCATCTTCCATAGTATAGTAGTGTGACGGAGATGAACCATCAAAACCATCATCACTAAATTTATATTTTTTACCTATAATCTCTAAAAGTTCTGGTGATTTTAATCCTGATATATCTTTTGAAGCAAACTTATTTTCCATATACTCTATAAACCTTATAGACATATTTCGCTCTTTAGAATACTCTAAAACATCTAAAATCTCATCAGCATTCATCCCTTTCATAGGAACCATATTTACTTTTACTTTTAAACCAACTTTTAATGCCTCATCAACACCATCTAAAACATTTTTTAAAACATCTTTTTGTGCTATCTTTATCGCAACATCAGGCTTTAAAGTATCAATAGATACATTTATCCTCTTAAGTCCAGCATCTTTTAATCTCTGTGCTGTACCTTTTAAAAGATAAGCATTTGTAGTCATTGCTAAATCTATACTAGGCTCATAATCATAAATCATTTTTAGAAATTTATCTAAATCTTCACGAAGAAGTGGCTCTCCACCTGTAATTCTTATCTTTTTTACACCCTCATCTATCGCTATTTTTATAAACTCAAATAGCTCTTCAAATGAAAGAAGATTCTCTTTTGGAACCCAAGAGAAAGGTTTTTCTGGCATACAGTATTGGCATCTAAAGTTACACCGTTCTGTAACTGAGATTCTTAGATAATCTACTACTCTGTTATAGCTATCAACAAGCATAATATTTCCTTACTTAAAAGTGACATCATTATACATAAAAAATAAAAATTTAATCTAAAAATAGAAATGGTAAAAAAAGAAGTTATAAAAAAGAGGTTTCCTACACAAAAGTGTAGGAAATAAGTTTGATAATCTAATAAAGTTTAGATTAGAAGTTATAACGAGCTACAACACGAACGATATTAACAGCATCACTACCATCATCAAGTTCTTTATTAACTAGAGCAGCTAAGAAGTTTACACCACCAGCTTTAACTTTATAAAGAAGCTCTAAATCAGTGAAATCATTTTCACCTTTAAGATTTCCTGCACCAGCAGTTGTTTGACTACCTCTAAGGATAACTGTACCAGCATCACCTAAAGAATAAGCACCGCTTAACATAATAGTATCAGCATCTAAAGATATAGAATCTTGATTAACAACCATTTGAGTATATAACGGTGTTTTAGTACCAGTCCCAACATTTTTGATTGCAACTGCACCATCATCAACTGATGTAAACGCAGCACATACTTTTAAAGCATCGATTGGTTTAGCACCAACTTTAATACCAAATGCAGTAGTTTCATCAAGCGCATCAGGAGAAATGGTACCAGCTTGAATACCTACATTAAGACCCATTGGTAATGATTTATCAGCAATTTTAGCATCTAACCACATTGCATCAGTACCACCAGCTACTTTACTCATATGATAATATGAAGCAGTAAGAGCTACCATTGGTATAGATTTATTTGCAACAGTTAACATATATGCACCATCATTTTGTACTACTGTTCCAACTAAAGTTGCAGGTGTAGTAACTTGAAGACCATCAAAAGTTCCCATAGAATTATGGTTATTACTACTTCCAACCCATGCAGCAACAACAGTTGTATCAGGTATATCAGTATTTACAGCTAATATTGCATCAAAAGTATTTTTAAATACATTCCAACCCTCTGAGAAAGCTAAAGGTGAAAGTGATTTAGGAAGTTCTTGACGACCAATTTTTAATGTTGTATTTGCAATTTGTTTAGCAACAAAAAATTTAGTTACTGCAAAATTATCATCAATTCCACCTTGAGTAACTGCACCAGCAACACCATTTGTACTTTGCATTACATTACTAACAAGATTTTTTTCTAAACCTGCTGTTCCTAAATAAGAAATTTGAGAACCCATTGTAAAACCATTACCTAATGCACCGTCAATATTTAATTGAAGACCAACATTAGCTTTTGAACTATCTTGACTAAAAAAATCAACTGTATCAGTTGTTTGATAGTAAACAACTGCTTGACCGGATACATCTAAATCGATACCTTTATCAGCTGCCATTGCAGTAGATGCGATTAACGACGCAGTCGCTAAAGAGATTAAAGTTTTTTTCATATTTTTTTCCTGTTTATATGTAATTTATCATACTTTATAAAAAGTGATAGCAAACTAACAGCAAATGTTATTCCACTATCAGTTTTTACACTTGATGATATGTTAAGACAAAATATTATATATTTTAAAAATTTAATTTAACTTTAAATATAGGTTTTATTTTATCTAGTGTTACTTTATAGCTCTTATATATAAACTAGTTCTATTTTTTAAATTTTATTTTATAATTAATTATCACTAAATACAACCATTGTACCTGCGATTAGATCATGTAAAGCTCTGTTGTCTTTTCTATAAAACTCTACAAAAAGACCTAAAAGGATAGTTGCTGAAAATAAAAATGCTATAAATCTAACTAATGCTCTAAAAAAACCTATATTTTTACCTGTTTTCGCATCTACTATTTTCATACTATATGCTTTTTTTCCTGGAGTTTGTCCAAATTTAGTAACAAGCACAGCATATATTAAACCATATAAACTTACACCGATTAAAGGGGCATATTGTGATGCTTGAAAATCCTCTTTACCACCCATAAAAACATAAGTGATTATATAAAGGATAG
>CAYLNF010000023.1:0-15249 GCA_964385165.1 uncultured Sulfurimonas sp. | reverse complement strand
CCAAAATATTTTGCTCCACCACCTTGGTTAAATGGAATCTTTGAACGGGAGAAGTATATGGCATTATCTTCATCATCTAGTACCACTTTTACTAAGTTTGGATCCTCTGCTGATTCAGCATTTATCGCATTGTAGCAACTTCCCATTATGAAAGGTTCTTTGTTTTTTTGTAACGCTTTTAATTTTAGAATCAACGATTTTACAACACTTGGTTCTATAAAAGGCTCATCTGCTTGAACATTTATGATAAGTTCATCATCTTTAAGATTTAAAATAGTAGCACATTCGTTGATTCTATCTGTTCCACTTTTATGTGTTGTTGATGTTAGCATAGCTTCAACACCATACTCTTTACAAATCTCTATAATCTTTTCATCATCAGCAGCCACTACAACTCTATCTAAATGTTCTACTTGCTTCGCTGTTCTTACAACCATAGGTAAACCACCTATATCTGTTAAAACTTTTTGAGGGAATCTAGTTGATGCTAATCTAGCTGGAATAATAATCATTTAATGCCTTTAGGATATAATTGCAATAATTATATCTAAAAGGTTTTTTGATGCTCCTTTACCAGCCAGAGAGTGGTTATTGTTACAATAGTGATTCGATTTTTTTAGCTGATTTTATCTCCTCTTTTAAGCCAAAGGGCAGGGTGCTTGATGTAGGTGCTGGTTGTGGAGTGGTTGGTCTTTTAGTAGCTCGTGAGAATCCAAAAGTGGAGCTTGAGGCTGTTGAAAAACAGGATGCTTTTGTGGAGTATGCGACACATAACGCTAGAGTAAACAAGATTCCATACAAGATTCATAAAACAAACTTTTTAGAGTTAGAGTGTGATGTTAAGTATGATTATATCATCTCAAATCCACCTTTTTATCACGGTGGCGCAACTAAAAGTGATAACGAAATGTTAGCTAATGCTAGGTATAATAGCAACTTACCATTAAAAGATTTTTTTAAAAAAGTATCTCAAGTATTAAAACCACATTCCCATTTTATATTTTGTTATGATTCTTCACAGTTTGGTTTGATTTGTGCTGAATTAGAGAAAGTAAAAATGAGAGTGGTAGATGTTCAGTTTGTTCATCCTAAAATAGATAAAAAGGCATCACTAGTTATGTTACATGTAAGAAATGGATCATCATCACTTATGAAAGTTTGGCAACCATTAATCGCTTTTGATGGTTCAGAGTATTCAGATGTTGTTAAAAACATCTATAAAAAATCATCAACACAGAGTATAAAATGCTCCCTGTAATGAAAAAAGAGGGGTTTGGTTATAGTTTTGACCCAAATGCTTGTTCAACTTGTCAAGGTAGATGTTGTACTGGTGAGAGTGGTTATATCTATGTCACAAAAACAGAAGTTGAAAAGATAAGTGAGCTTTTAGGGTTAGATATTAGGGAGTTTGTTGGTGAGTATCTTTTTAAAAAAGGGTACAAATACTCTATAAAAGAGAGAAAATTTAACGATTCTTATGAGTGTATCTTTTACGATAGAGAAACAAATGGTTGTACTATCTACGATGCTAGACCTAGCCAATGTAAAACATTTCCATTTTGGGATTATTATAAAACTAGAGTGGAGGAGTTAAAACTAGAGTGTCCAGGGATTATAGAAGATGTTTAAAGTAGTTTTATTTTCTATCTTTATACTCCTCTTTAGTGGATGCTTAGATAACTCAAATCTAAAACTGAAACAGAATCAAAAAGTTTTTGATGATGAAGATAGATATATAATGTTTGCTTTGCGTGCTGAGGAGTTACAAGACTATAACAGATCTTCAGATTTTTTTAACACACTTTATGAAAAGTCTAAAAAAAGAGAGTATCTATATCGCTCTTTACAAGATAAGTTGATGTTAAGAGATGATGATAAAATTATCTCTAAAGTTGATGATATTTTAGATGGAAAGTTTGATGATTTTAAGCTTATAAGATTAAAAATAGTAGCACTAATCCAAGCTGGTGAGTTGAAAAAAGCTAAAGAGAATGGGCTTAAGCTTGTTAAAATATCTAATGATGTTAATGATTATCTACTTTTAAGTGAGATATATATTAAGCAAAAAAGGTTTGATACTGCTCTAAAGTATCTTGAGAGTGCTTATGCTAAAGAGTATAATGAAAAACTTTTAGATAGGTTGTCTATCGTACTATATGTAAATTTACAAAGAAAAAAAGATGCGATAGCACACCTTAAAACTCATATAATGATTCATGGTTGTAGCGAACTTATATGTAATAGACTCATAAGCTTTTATAGTGATGAAAACGATATAGATGGTTTGTTAGCTATCTATCTAAAAGCATACAATCAAAATCATGATAAGAAGATAGCCAAAAAGATAGTTCAAATATATAATTATAAAAAAGAGTATATTAAACTTATGGATTTTTTAGAAGATTCTAAAAGTGATGATAAAATGCTTTTAAAAATATATGTAAATTTGGGCAATTATAAAAAAGCTTACCCATTAGCAAAAGAGTTATATAATGAGACAAACAACATAAATTATCTAGGTCAAAGTGCTATATTTAAGTATGAAGATTCTCAAAATAAAAGCGATAAAATGATGCTAGAGAGTGTTATATCTACACTAGATGATGTGATTAAAAAGGTTGATGAACCTTTATATCTTAACTACTTAGGTTATCTACTTATAGAACATAATATAGATGTAAGAAAGGGTTTAGCATATATAGATAGAGCTTTACTCTCAAACCCTTTATCTATCTACTATTTAGATTCTAAAGCTTGGGGTTACTATAAGTTAGGTGAGTGTCAAAAAGCAAATAAGATAATGGCTGAGATGTTTAGTCGTGAAGATATAGATGAGCCTGAAGTGTTACAACATCTTGAAGATATAAAAAAATGTATTAAATCAAAATAAAGAGGTAAAATGATTTTAGATGATATTATAAAAAAAACAAAAGCAGATTTAGAAAAAAGGGAAAAAGAGTTTTCTCTTGATTGGCTTGGTCGCTCATTAGCATATAATGCTAGAGCGCCTAGAGATGTATTTCCATACTTAACAGCAACAGAGGAAGATCCATATAGAATCATATCTGAAGTGAAAAAAGCTTCACCATCAAAAGGTGTTATCCGTGAAGATTTTGATCCGATAGCTATCGCTCAGTCGTATGAGAAGGGTGGTGCTAGTGCTATCTCTATACTTACAGAGCCACACTTTTTTCAAGGTTCTCTTGATTATCTAGGTGGGATTAGAAGATATGTAGGGATTCCACTTTTAAGAAAAGATTTTATAGTTTCAAAGTATCAAGTTCTTGAAGCTTTAGTTCATGGAGCTGATTTTATTTTACTTATCGCTGCTGCTCTTAGTAAGAGTGAACTAAAAGAGTTGTTAGGTTACACTAGACATTTAGGTATGGAAGCTTTAGTTGAAGTTCACGATAAAACAGACCTCACAAAAGCTATCTATGCTGGTAGTGACATTATAGGAATCAACCATAGAAATCTTCAAACATTTGAGATGGATATGAACTTATGTTACGACTTAATTCCGATGATTCCCAATGGAAAAGTTATAGTAGCTGAGAGTGGTATATATGAACATGGACAACTAGAAGATTTAAGTAAAGCAGGTGTTGATGCGTTTTTAGTTGGTGAATCTTTAATGAGAACAGATAATGAAGAGGAAGCACTTAGAACACTTAAAAATGGGTAGTGATTTTATTTAAAAGATGATGTTTTATGGAAATAATATTTTTTGAATAAATAGTTAACTTCTATAAAAACTATTAATCCTTGACAAATAAAGTATAATTAAAGTATACTTTACATACTTAATAGAAAGGGATTTATGTGAAATTTGAGTATGATGAGAAAAAAAGTCAGATCAATAAAGAAAAACATAACATAGATTTTATAGAAGCTCAAAAGCTTTGGCTAGATGAGGATGCTCTTATTGTACCAGCTAATGTTGTTGATGGTGAAACTCGTTATGCTCTCATTTCAAAAATACTTACGAAGTGCTTTGTTGTAATATTTATAATGGGAGAAGATATTAATAGAATTATTAGTGTCCGAAGATGTAGAAAAAATGAGGAGAAAAATTATGAAAACAATAACAGCTAAAGAGTTTGATGAGAAATTTGATGATGGAGAAGATATCAGTGAATATCTTGATTTCTCAAAAGCAACAAGACCAAATGCTCTAAAAACAGATACTAAAAAAGTAAATGTAGATTTTCCTGAGTGGGTTATAGAATCACTAGATAAAGAAGCAAAAAAGATAGGTGTTACAAGACAATCTATCATAAAAGTATGGATAGCTGAAAGACTAAAAGAAGAAGCTACACACTTACAAGCAAGCTAACAAAATTATCATAGTCAATAGGCGTAGTATAACAGCGACTTATTGGCTATTTTTATAATTATGTATATCTTCTAAAAGCTTAGTTTGCTTTTTCATCTCCACTAATTTTTCTCTATTTATAGCAAAAGTATCTAGTGCTAATATCATAAAAAGTGTAACTATTATATATAGAACTGTGATGAAAAGAGATAGGCTAAAACCTAAAATGAGGAAAGTTTTGAATGTTATAATAGCACCAAAAAGGACAATTGCCCATGATGCTCCTAGCAAAAAGTTTATGATTTTATCAAAAATATCTTTTTGCATAGAAGTAGTAGTTGCTTTGTTGTGACTAGTGGTCATCAACAGCAACAGCACCACCAAGGTAAACATAAGTAAGCATCATAAAGATGAATGCTTGTAATAATGCCATGAAGCTAAGTAAAGCAAATGGAATCATTGGTAGAAGCCATGGAGCTAACATTAAGATTACCATCAAGAACATATCATCACCTTTAACATTACCGAATAAACGGAAAGAAAGAGAAACTAAACGAGAAAAGTGAGAAACGATTTCGATTGGGAACATTAACCAATACAACCACCAAACAGGACCAAGAAAGTGTTTGAAGTATTTAACAACACCTTGCTCTTTAATACCAACATAGTTATAGTAAACAAATACAGTGATTGCTAATGTTAATGGCATCTCTAAAAATGCTGTTGGTGCTTCAAAACCAGGAACAACACCAATAAGGTTAGCGATACCAACAAATAAACCAATTGTTGCTACAAGAGGAAGAAAACGACGAGCTTGCTCTTTACCCATAACATCAGTACCCATTTTTAAAACACCATTAATATATGTTTCCATAAGGTTCTGAGTTCCTTGAGGAACAAGTCTAAGGTTTGACATAGCCATTTTAACTAAGAATAAAGCTATACCAGCAGATAACAACATGTGAACCATGTAAATAAAAGTCTTGTCATGAGAAAGAAGACCAAAGAATGTAAACAATTCAGGCATATAATGCTCCCTAAAAATTAATTGGGCTATTATAATATAACTTGTATTAAATTATTATAATAGCAGATATTTATTTGTAAATTCACCTATAAAAGTAACTAAATATTAGTTTTTACATCTTTAGCTCTAAAGTTTTTGTTTTTTATAGCCTCTAAAAACACAGTAGCATAAGAGCCTTTTGGTAGTTCAAAAGTTATATTTAAAACTGAATACTTTTTATCAAATTTACAATTTATCTCTTTTGGAAAGATAAGAGCTTCTCTTCTATAACCTTTCTCTTGTAAAAATTCATCATCATATTTTTTCTCAATCTTTCTAGCATCATATCTAGCTCTAAATGTATCTCTACCACATAAAAGACCTGTTGGTATAAGTTTTTTACTCTCAAACTCTCTAGTTGGCATTATTTTTGGTGTTGAGAGTTTACTACTTGATGAGATATATACATCACCATTTAAAAGTAAAAATTTACCATCATTATCTTCTCTACTCATAATAACTCTCTCTCTTAACCATTGGTTGAAAAAATCACTTTGATATATAGATATAAGAAACTTTTTAACTTTAGAATCTGCTATGAAAAGATCACCTTGAATCATCTCATTTGCTTGTTTTATACTATCTTCATCACGACCAAATCTTTGGTAACCAAAATAGTTAGGTAAACCATTTTTAGCGATTTTTCTCGCTATCTTCTCTATCTTTCCAGCTTCCATAGAATCTACATATTGTAAATTTATACTAAATCTATTTCCAGCTAAATCACCCATTCTTATATTTTTATCGTGTTTAAACTGTTTTAATATCTTAATTTGTGAGTGTTTAAACTTTTTTAATGCTTTTTCATGTCTAATATCTAAAGATATATATTGTGTAGTTGTTGCGTGTTTATCTTTTAAACCAGCATAACCTATCTTTTGAGCAGGGATTCTTAAAAATTCAGCAAATTCAGCTATCATATCCCAAGTTGTCATATTTGTTTTTTTGATAAGTAGGATTAAAAAATTCCCTTTACCTTTAAACTCACCAACAGTTATCTCATCAACGATAAAATCATCTTTGTTTTGAACAAATTTAAAATCCATCTCTTGATTGTTGATTAAATACTCTCTATCTTTCATCTTTTTATCCATATTTTCCTCTTATATCTGTAATAGCTTTAGCTCTTTATTTGCTATCGCTATATCTTTTTGTATCATATTTTTTAAATCTTCTATATTTTCAAACTTTTTGTTATCTCTTATAAATGAGACAAAACTTATAGATACCTCTAAATCAGCATCAACTTCACCATCTAGTATATGTGTCTCTATCGCGAATGAACCATCTGTTGTTACTCTATGCCCAACAAACGATACTGATGGGTGGTAATGCTCCTCATTATTTATGCGAGTTAGTGTTACATAAACACCCTCTTTAGGTATAAGATATCCATCAGATTCTATATTTATAGTAGCTACTAACTCTTTTTTACCGATCCCTTGACCAGTTATGTGTTTACCTTTTATAGTATAGTTGTGACCTAAAAAAGCGTTAGCACCTTTAATGTCACCTATACTAAGTTTTGTTCTAATCTTATGTGAGTGTATAGAATCTCCATGAAGTGTCACCTCCTCAACAACTTTAACCTCACCATCAAATAGGGATCTTAGATCATTAAAAGAGTATTTTCTATTTTTACCAAAATGAAAATCATAACCAACCACTATCTTTTTTAGATCTGGAAAGATTTCGTTTAGATAAGAGATAAACTCTTTACCATCAAGATGGCGAATCTCATCTAATTCGATATAGATTATATGGTGATGGGTAAAATTTTCCCTCTCACTTTTAGGTGTTAAGTTGGCATAACCAGTCTCTATAACAACAATAGTCCCATTTTTATCTAGCTCAGCAAATAGATGTTGATGCCCTGTGTGCATCCCATCAAAACCACCAATAGCTATCGAAGTACAGTTTTTAATTATTTTGTTTTTACTCATTAAATTTATTACTCTTACTATAAGTTATTATGAATTATATCTAATATATGGATGAATTTGGTATCATTGTAAAAATAATATAAAAAAGAGAAATGATGAAAGAAGAGAGTTATGAGTTATTTAAAAAATCTTCAGTTGATGAGATTGTAGAGGTTTTATCTAGTGAGTTGGAAAAAAGAAATGAATCTCCGTTTTGGACAACAAAGGTTGTACCATTTACACAAGCAATTTTAAGTGTTCTTATACCATTAAGAGATGGTAGTATCCTTTTTAATCCTGAGGGTAAAAAAGTGGAACAGTTAACACCTGAACTATTTTTCTTGTGGAGTGATTTTGTGAGTTTGAAAACTTTGGCTTTTACTATACAAAAGTCAAATAATCAAGGTAAACTTGTTAGAACAAAACTAGATGATTCTGATTGTGAAAAATATAGTGAGATAGAGTTAAAAACTTTAGGTGATTATCTAGCTCAAAACAATGTAAATTTAGAAAAAGAATCTTTAGATTTCCCAATCTCAACATATAACTTACATCAAGGTGTAAGTAATGTTATAAAATCTTTACTCTAATCGAGATTAATTATGAAACACTTAATTATAATTTTGCTTTTATCAACACTACTATTGTCACAAGAGAGGCAGATTATACTTGGGTGTTATTTAGTGGAAGATAATGCTCATAGAGCTATAAAAAGTTTAGAAAAATTACTACTAGAGGATAAGCAACTTAAAAAGCTTGTGAAAAGGGATTCTCTAAAGGTAGAATTAAAAAAGGTTGAGGGGTATAATGTGGTTACATTAGCCCCTTTTGAGACCTATGGGCAACTTTTTTTAGGTATATATTATCTAAAGATTTATTATGATGATGCTTATGTTCTTGATTATCCATTTTCAAAAAAGATTATAAAAGATAGCTTTATAGCTCCAAAAATAGAGTTAAAAGAGGATATAGAGGTTGTAGAAGAAAATGTTAGTGAACCTTTTATTCCAAAACTTGAAGTTGATAAAAATATATCTGAAACTATTAAAAAAACAACTTTATATAAGGTAGGGGAACAACCTAAGCAGGATAAAGAGGTTGAGGGTGAAATTGAGACTTTAAAACCAACGAAACTAGATACTCCAACTAAAGTGGAAGAGGAGTTTTATGAAGATGAAAGTATAGATGTTAAACCTATAACAAAAGATGATGAATCTACTAACTATTACTTAGAGTATTTTATAGGTTTTATAATCTTATCTATACTGTTCGTGGTTGTTTTTTTATTTTATAACAGAGATAAAGAAGATGATTCTCTTGAGGTTGATTTTAAATCATAAGCTATTTTAAAAATAGTAGATATAAAACACCCCAAAGTAGAAATATAAAAAAGCCTAAAACACTAAAAGTTATCATAACTCTTAGTGTTAAGTGAAATAGAAACTTAGCCCAGCTAGGCATCATCTCTCATATTTTACAAATGGAACTTTTTTCATTTGAGGGTATGTGATACCACCTAAAATATTTGTTACTTTATAGTGAAGCTCTTTAGATAGGTAAGTTGATACCATTTTAGTTCTACTTCCTGTTCTACATATAAGAGCAAAAGGTTTTGTTGTATCAACTTTTTTATTAAGCTCATCTATAAATGCTCTAACATTGTATTGACCTTTCTCATTAAAAAACATAATTGGGATTGAACCTTTTATGATTCCAGTCTCTTTCCATTCACCAACGGTTCTAATATCAACGATTGGAATCTTTGAATCTAGTAGTTTTTGAGAAAGATACTCATTTTTTAGTTCAGCAAAAAGTGACGAGATTAGAAGTAACAGCATAAAAACAATTTTTTTCAATTTTTTCTCCAAGTTTTAATTGTATAATTATACCAAATTAAAAATAGGTAAAACATGGCAGCATCACAAAAAGCTATCGATAACGCAAATAGACTTCGCTATATTAGGGGACTTGAGAGATTTCATAAAAGTATAATCTCATATCTTTTAAACACTCCAAAACTATCACATAAGGGTTTTTCTAAAAAACTAGATAACGCACTTAAACTTTTAAATAGAGTAGAGGAGATAGCTTTATATAAAGGTGAGCTACAAGATCTACAAAAACTTGTAAAAAAAATCATAACATATAAAGATTCTACAAAAGAGATAGAAGAGATAAAAGATGAGATTATCTACGCTTCAAATCAGTTAGATAAGAGTAAAAATGCTAAAAAGTATAAAAAAGATAAACATTCTAATAGTAAATTTGATGATTGGCAGTAGGGTAGGATATGGCTAGAATTTTACTTTTAGAAGATGACAAGATTCTATCTGAAACATTGAGTGAGCTTTTAGAGTCTGAGGGTTACAGTGTTACACTTGTTACAAATGGTGATGATGCTTTAGAATCTACATACTCACATGAATTTGAGATTATGCTTTTTGATGTTAATGTCCCTGGTATAAATGGTTTTGAGCTTTTAAAAATACTTAGAGAAGCAGATAACACAACACCTTGTATATTTTTAACATCATTAAACGATATAGCTTCTTTATCTAAAGGTTTTGAGGTTGGTGCGGATGATTATATTAAAAAACCGTTTGATTTTGATGAGCTTTTAGTTAGGATGAGGTCACTTCTTCGTAAATCTTTTAGTGCTAAAAGTGATGAGGTGCAGTATAAAAACTTTATATATAAAATATCAACAAATGAGCTTTTGGATGATGGCTCTCTTGTACTTTTTACTCCACTAGAGCAAAAACTATTGTCTATATTTTTTAAAAGAATAGGTGAAACCATAACAAAACAGGAACTACTTTATGAGTTAGATTCTGTAAATGAATCTAGTGAGGGTGCTTTGAGAGTTTATATCACAAAGCTTAGAAAAGTTGGGCTTGAGATTCAAACGATAAAAGGGGTGGGGTACAGACTTGTTAAAGTATGAAAAAAAAGCATTTTGGAAGTTTTTTAGTATCTATTTTGGTAGTGTTGCTATTTTGATACTTGCTTTGGGCTTTTTTTATTTTGAAGAGCAAAAAAAGAGCCTTATCGAAAAAGAACATTTCTCTATGATAGAGTATGTTCGGCAGATGAAAATGAACAACACACCAAAAACAGATAGTATTAGCTATGAGATAAAAGATATAGTTATTAAAAACTTCTCTATGAATAATTTTAAAATTGAGGATGATAAGTTTTTAAAATATATGCCTCATCGATTAAAAGGTGGTTATATTTTAGTTAAAAAAGATAAAAGTGAATTTTATAAAAAGCTTTTTGATATAAAGATAAAAATTATATTTTTTCAGGTTATTTTACTATTTTTATTTGGAGTTATTAGTTATTTCTTATCTGTTAGAGCATTAAAACCTATGCAAGATGCTATAACTAAACTAGATAATTTTTCAAAAGATTTGATTCATGATTTGAACACTCCTATAACATCTATACTTTTAAATATAAAGATTCTATCTAAAAAAAGTGAGTTTAGTGATAACAAACCATTAGTTAGGATTAAAAAAAGTGTTGAGGATATATCTGAACTTCATAATAATCTAACTATTTTACTTCAAGAAAAGACTATGATTATCCAAAAAGAGAATTTGTTTGAGATTGTAAATGATGTTGTTCAAACACAACAGAGGATATATGAGGATATAGCTTTTATTGTAGATATTAAAGATTTTAGTGTTTTTATAAATAAAAATGCTTTTAAACAGATACTTGTAAATCTTATATCTAATGCTTGTAAATACAATAAAGATGGTGGTTATATAAAAATTTATACAAAAAATAATGTTTTATATATTAAAGATAGTGGTGTTGGGATTAAAAAACCTGATGAGGTTTTTGGTAGATCATACAAAGAACACTCAAATGGACATGGTATAGGTTTAGATATAACAAAAAGGTTGTGTGACGCTATGAAAATAGATATATCTGTAAAATCTGAGATAAATAAAGGTAGTGAATTTTCACTTAGTTTTAAACTTTAAAAATTATATAAATTAATATATATTTAATCGCTTATATGTAAAAATAGATGGATAGTTATATAATATATAAAAGAGAGAGTTGATGGACGCAAATAAATTAAAAACACTAGTTGAAAAGACAAATAAATTAAATCTCTTATATGTAGAGGATAATAGTGATGTTATGACTTCAACTTTAAAAATACTAGAAACTTTTTTTATAAATATAGATACAGCTATGGATGGCTCTGAAGGTTTAGATAAGTTTAAAGAGAAGAAAGATTATTATGATTTGGTAATAAGTGATATAAATATGCCTAAAATGGATGGTTTAGAGATGATTTATGGCATAAAACAGATAAATAATGAGATACCAATTGTTATAACAACAGCTCATAATGATTATACATATCTAATCAAAGCTATCGAGATGAAAGTGGATAGATACTTGATGAAGCCACTAGAGATTGGACAGATTATAGATGTTCTTAGTGATATAGCTAAAATGATTTTTGAAAAAAGGATGCTTGCTCAGCTACTTGAAAAAGAGCATCAAGCAGCATTAAAAGCTAAAGAGGAGGAGGTGATACAAAAAATAACAAATGCGTATGTAACTCCTACTGCTATTTTTCAAAAAGGTAAACTTGTTCAGTTTTCAGATTCTTTTGCTGATCTATTTGATGATAAAGATAGAGATGCTTTAGCTAATATATCTGTTGATGATTACACTATATTTAGTAAATTAGATGGTTATATGAGTTCTTTTGAAGATTATGATGAGGAAAATAAAGAGAATAATAAAGTAACTATATCTAAAAAAATAGGTAAAAGGATATATCGAGTTTATAAAAAAGATATAGATTTTAATGATGAAAAAGCTGATATATATGTTTTTGTAAATATTACACAAGAGGAGTATTTAAAGATGAAGATAGAATCTTATACTAGCTCTTTAGAAAAAATGGTTATAAAAAATCAAAAACAAAAAATATCACAAAGTAAAGAGACACCATTAAATGAAGAGAATCAAGATGATGATAGGTTAACTGCTAAAGAGTTTATCCAAAAGATGAAACAACAAGATTTAAAAGAGTTTCAAGAGATAGATGAGTTAGATAGTGATATTTTAGATGCTATTGTAGCTCTAAAGGGTGGTGAAAATACTAAACTTGTAGAGATTAGCTGGTTACTAAAAAAATATGCCAATATGATATATCCAATAGTTGAATTTGAGAATCTTTATGTTGCTATTTACAGTTTATCTGAGCTATTTATCTCTTTTGATTTTACAACATTAAATGATACTCAAAAAGATATATTTTTTACACACCTAAAATCTATTAGAGATGGTTTAGAGAGATGGAGAAAAACTATTTTTATAGAGCAAAGTGCTGATGATATCCATTACCTAGATAGATCGATTATAAGTGATTCTTTACAGCTAGAGGTTTTGATTTCAGATAATGAACTTAGCGTGGAAGTTGATGATAGTGATTTAGACTTTTTTTAGATAGTTGTTTTTAGAGTAGATACCAAAATGGTATCTACTCTATTAAGATGTTTTAAATGCTGATAGTTTTTGATTAAGTTGGTTACTTAAGTTATCTATCTCATTAGATGCGTTAGCAACAGCGTGTATATTTACTATATTTTCGTGTAGAGAATCGTTAGCAATATTTACTAATTTAATCATATTATCTGTATCGTGAGACATCTGTTTAGTCTCTTTTAGAGTTTTAGTAGATGTTTGTGTAGCTTTATGGACAATCTCAACAGTTTCAAGAATCTCATGCTCAACTCTATCTGCTATCTCTTGTAACTCATTTGCTTTTATCACATTGCTATTCATAGCGTCACTAGAGTCTATAATCGATTGAACCACTAGATTAATAGTTGCATTGATCTCAGATAATGTTTTTTGTGTTCTTTCAGCTAGTTTTCTAACTTCATCAGCAACCACGGCAAAACCACGACCATGCTCACCAGCACGAGCAGCTTCAATAGCAGCATTCAAAGCAAGAAGATTAGTTTGATCAGCTATATCAGAGATAACGATCAGAACATCTTTAACTTGAGATGCTTCTGTTGATAATTGAGATAATTTTTCTGCCATATTAGTTTCAACTTCAGCTGATATTCTAACTCTCTCAACCATATCATCTATACCATCTTTAGCCTCAGATAGTTTTGTACCAACATTAAATGTATCTTTATTTGATTTGGTAGCTTCATTTATAGATAGTTGAAGTTTTGAGTTTATATCTTTACCAGTTTCAGCTGCGTTATCAACTTTAGAGCTTATATCATCACTATGTTGGTTCATCTGTTCTGCTGTAATTTTTAGGTTTTTAGAAACATCTGTATTATGTTGGCTAAGTTGTTTCACCCCATCAATCATAGACGCTATACTTTCAATAGATTTATTAAAGTATATACCAAGCTCTTCAAACTCATCGTTTGTTTGAATGTTGATAGTTGAAGACATATCACCCTCTGAAAGTGTTTTTATACGCTTTAGTATAAGAGATAGAGGTTTTTTAACAACTTTTTTAATTACAGTGATAATAGTTAAAATATTAAAAAGAATCAGAACTATTATAAGGATAATAGATTGGATTATTATATCTTTTATCGCTTCAGCTTTTTTAGTTGTTTTGTAAGCTATAAAAGCTGTTCCTAAAAATTCATTTTTATAGCTTAATTTAGAACGCTTGATAATAATATCGTTTATCTCTTTAATCTCATTATCACTCATACTTAACATAGTTTTTTCATCTATATTGTAAGTGTTAGGATTCTTAAGCTTTATAAAAAACTCATTCTCTTCATCAAAGATATATATAAAAGCTAAATTGTTGTCTTTTTTGAAATAATCGGTAGTCTCTTTCGCTCCTACCATATTACCTGTACCTAAAGATAGGTTTAGACCCAATTTTAAAACAGCTGAGCTTTTATCTACTCTTTCAATAAAGTTTTGAGAGATATTATCAATAATCTTGGTTGAAAAAAATATACTAGTAGCCACAATCAGCACAATACTTATGATGATGATGGGGGATATTATCTTAAAACCAACAGAAACATTTTTCATTTTTACACCTTACATCTATAATCTGGCATATATGCCAGATCTATTTTACTGTATAGACAACTTTTACATCATCAGTAACAGCACTTGAATCTACATAACCTATCGCTTTTGGATTAGACTTAATCGCATCGATAACATTACTATCTCCACCAACTTTTTTAGGTGCTTCTGCTTTACCTGTAAAAGTTAATTTTACCCAGTATTTACTCATTTTTGATGGTGATTTACCAGCAATTTTTTTGTAAAATGTAGCATAAGCTGGGTTTTGTGTCTCTTGATCTATAAGAACTACACCACTACCATTTGGAAGTTTTTTTGTTTTTGCCATAAATATCTTTTTTACTTGAGAAGCATCTAACGAACCAACACTATTAGATTTGTTAACAACAACTGCGATATCAGCAAATAGAGCTGATCCTAAAAGTGCCATACTTAATATTATTTTTTTCATTTTTTAATCCTAATTAAAATATTACATTTAAAGCGATACGCATAGTATTTACATCATCATCACTCTCTGTAAGTGTTGTTGAACCATTGTATGAAGATGTTGTTATTGTACTCATACTATATTCAGCTTTTAATGCTGCTGCGTTATTTAAGTCGTAACGAATACCGATAGTAGATGTTTCTCTATCATCAAGAGTCATAGCTCTAGCACCATTTACCATATTAGCTATTGTTGGGTTTGTTTCTGTTGAAAACTCCATATCTGAATCGGCAACCGCATAAGTGAAACTAGGTGTTATATCACCAAATCTATAACCTAACATAGCATAGTAAGATGTAACATCTGGAGCAACTGTTTCATCCATCTCTCTTATGATATACTCAGAAGCAAAAAGGATATTTTCATAACCAACATTGATACCTACACCATA
>CAYLNF010000022.1:0-15376 GCA_964385165.1 uncultured Sulfurimonas sp. | reverse complement strand
TACCATCAATACCATCAGCATTAATACCATGACACACTTTACACTCTGCTAAGAAAACAGACTCACCCATCTCAATAAGTCTATCACCTTTGATATCTTTGTACTGAGCTTCAAACTTAGTATTTTTCTCAGCAACTTCTTCGTTATATTCGCCGATTTGTGAATATGCGTTTACTGGATAACCAGCTACAAAATACCACATACCCCATATAATCGTACCCATAAACATAATTGCCCAACCCATCGGTACAGGATTTTTGTACTCACCAATTCCGTCCCAGTTTTCATCTGCAAGTTCACCAGTAGCAGTATCTGTCTGCATCTGACGAACATACTTGATTACAACAAAAACTGTAATAATTACAAGTGCAACAGCACCTGCAATAGCAAGCATATTGACGATATCACCATTTAATCCACCCTTGGACATACCAACTGAGAGGTAAGTAAATCCAAGCATTGCAGCTGTAATGATAATTCCCCAAAGATAAAGCTTATTCATATATCTCTCCTATTTCTCTTTATCGTCTGATTTTGATATAGGTGCTACGGGAGTAGCATCTATATCATCGTTAAGTGCCATATTGCTATACTGCTCATAGTCAACACCATCAACATCTTTTCTATTTTTATACAGATGATAAATATAACCATAAAGTACTAAAGACATAGCGATTGTCAATGCTACCATACCATAAGCTTGTAATTCTGCAATATTCACTATTTATCCTTAACTATTTAAGACTATTCATATATGCAATGATAGCTACGATTTCAGGAATTTCCCCACGAGCCACTGCATCTTTGATATCTTGATCTTTCATATCTGCAACTATAAGTTTTGCCTCTTCTAATGCTAATGCATTTGCTTCAGCAAGGTTTGCACCCATTTTTACAGTTTTAGTTGAACCATCTTTCATCGGTACTGCTTTATTGTAAGGAACAGCAAAAAATTGAGCTACTGTTAATTGTTCAGCATAAGTAGTTTCGATGTCAGCTAAGTTCGTATACATCCAAGTATATTTAGGCATAATTGAACCTGGAACAATAGCTGATGGGTCTTTCATATGGTTTTCATGCCAATCAGTTGTACGGTAGTTACCTACACGATGTAAATCTGGACCAGTTCTTTTTGAACCCCAAAGGAAAGGACGGTCATAAGCATACTCACCACTTAAAGAGTAGTGACCATAACGGTCAGTTTCTGATTTGAATGGACGAATAAGTTGTGAATGACAAGCATTACAACTATTTTTAATATAAACTTGACGACCCGCTAACTCTAAAGTAGAGTATGGAGTTGTACCGATTACAGGACGAGAAGCTTGAGCAAAGTTTGGAACGATTTCGATTAAACCAGCAAATGCGATTGCTGCAAATGTCGCTACCGCAAAGAAGAACGGATTTTTCTCTAACCAATGAAACATAATATTATCCTCCCTTTCTTAAGCGCCCATAGGCGATGCGTTAGCTGGTTCTTTCTCAAGAACTTTTCCAGCAGTCATAGTTTTATAGATGTTATAAGTAAACATTAAGAAACCAGTTAAGTATAATAATCCACCAACACCACGAATAGTGTAGTAAGGGTGAAGAACAGTAACTGTATCGATAAATGAGTAAGCTAAGTTACCAAATTCATCATGTGCTCTCCACATCATACCTTGAGTAATACCTGCAATCCACATACTTGTGAAGTATAAAACAACACCTAATGTTTGAATCCAGAATTGTGAAGCCATAAGTTTTTTAGAGTAGATTTCACGTTTAAATACACGTGGAGCCATATGGTAAAGAGAAGCCATAATCATAAATCCAACCCAACCAAGAACACCATCATGAACGTGACCAACAATCCAGTCAGTAAAGTGAGCAATAGCATTAACAGATTTGATAGCTTGAATAGGACCTTCTAATGTTGAGAACATATAGAATGTAGAACCAAGAACCATAAACTTAATTAATGGAGATGCTGCAACTTGTTGCCACTCACCTTTCATTGTAAGAAGCATATTAATAGCTGAACCCCATGATGGTAAAATCAGAACTATTGAAAAAACTGAACCCATAGTTTGAACCCAGTCAGGAATAGTTGAGAAAAGAAGGTGATGTCCACCAGCCCATAAATAAACAAACATTAAACCCCAAAAAGATAATAATGATAATTTATATGAGTAGATAGCTTGACCAGATTCCTTCGGTAGGAAATAGTAAATCATAGCAACAATAGGCACAGTAAAACCAAATGCAACAGCATTATGTCCATACCACCATTGTACTAGTGCATCATTTGTTCCAGCATACATAGAAACTGAATGCCACCAGTCACCAAAACCAGATTCACCAATACCATTTGTACCAAGAATTGTAGGAATTTCCATATTGTTAAACAGGTAAAGCATAGCTATACCTAAGAAAGTAGCAATATAGTACCATACAGAGATATAAAGTGATTTTTCACGGCGAATACCGATTAAACCAAATAAACTTACACCCCATAATACCCATACAACTACGATACCAATATCGATAGGCCATTCAAATTCTGCATACTCTTTTGAAGAAGTTGCACCAGCAAATAATGAGAAAATAGCTGCAGCAACAGCAAGAACATAAAGAACAAAATGAACATAACCAACATTCATAAGGAACTTAGATTCAGCCATTGATACTTTAAGTACACGTTGACCAACATAATACCAAGTAGCGAAAACACCACTTAATGTAAACCCGAAAATAACTGCATCTGTATGCAGTGGACGAAGACGACTAAAGTTAGTATATTCAGCAACACCTTGACCGAGGGCAGTATTTAACCCTGGAAAAGCAAGCTCAAATGCTAAGATTACACCGATAGTCATACCTACAATACCAGTAGCGATGGTAGTTAGCATGAACAACTTTGCAATCGTATAGTCGTACTCTAATGGACGATTCTCCATATATAGCCTCCTTGAGATTCAAAGTAATTAAGCATTATTAATTTTAGATAAAATTACAATACTAATTAACTTCGCTATGTTATCAATATATATGTTTAAAGTGTCTTAATTTGAACTAAACTAAAGGAAAATATTATCTCTTTGTTTACTTTTGGGAGTTGGGTTGTTTTTTATCGATTTTAAGGGTGAAAAGAGGGGTGTTTTAGTGCTAAAAATAGCACTAAAATCATCTTTTTATTAGTGAAAGAAACTCATTAAATATATATCTACTCTCTTTAGGTCCAGGAGAAGATTCTGGGTGATGTTGCACCGAAAAGATTGGTGCATCATTATATTTTAAACCTTCAATAGTATTATCAAAAAGATTACTATGTGTAACAGTTGCTATCTCTGTAATGTTGTCAGGAACATTATAGTTATGATTTTGTGCTGTAATTTCAACTAAACCAGTTTTACTATTTTTAACAGGATGATTACCACCATGATGACCAAATTTTAGTTTATAAGTATCATAGCCATGAGAGATAGATAAAAGTTGGTGTCCTAAACAGATACCAAACATAGGAACTTTAGCATCTATAAGTTTTTTAATCTCCTCTTGCTCTTTTTTAAGTACAAGTGGGTCACCAGGACCATTAGATAAAAATACACCATCTATTTTTTTTTCATTATATTGAGAGATTAAATCTTCAGCTTTAAAGTTATTTGGAATAACTTCTACACCTATTTTAGACTCTACTATCTCATTTAATATATTTCTTTTTACACCAAAATCTATAACAGCGATATTTGCTTCTGGAGTTGGAGCTTCTTTATAGTTAAAACCCTCTCTCTCTTCATAAGTTCCAGAGTTATGTTTATAGGCAGTTTTTGTACTAACTTCCTCTATATAATTCACATCTTCAATTCTAGGAGAGTTTTCGAGAATCTTTTTTAACTCATCTTTATCTGAAATTTCTGTTGAAGCTATCATCATCATAGCCCCTTCATTTCGAACTAATTTAGTTAAATATCTTGTGTCAATATCTGTAATACCTATGATATTATATTTAATTAAAAAGCTTTCTAAAGATTCTTCTGCTCTAAAGTTAGAGTATCTTTTTTGATATTTTCTAACAAGCATACCTTTAGCATGAGCTTTTGTACTCTCCATATCTTCGCTGTTTACACCAACATTTCCTATCTCTGGAGTTGTAAATGTTACAAATTGTCCAGCATACGATGGGTCAGACATAATCTCTTGATAGCCTGTTAAAGATGTGTTGAAAACTATTTCGCCAACAGTTGTACCATCAGCACCAAAACTTTTGGCTTCTAAATAAGTACCATTTTCAAGATAAATATAAACATTTTTCATTATTCCATACCCCTTTTTAGTAATTCTTCTCTATAAATTTTTTCGTGTAGTATATCAAACTCATCAGTACCTGGAATATATCTTTTTTTATAAGAACGTATCTTATCCATAACAGCATCTTCAATAGCTGAGGACTCAGAGATAAATGATGTTATAGCAGTATAGATAATATTCTTAATACGATTTTCTGTTACATCATAATTTATTAAATCTTCTTCATAAAGTTCATCCAATATTTTATGTGCTAAATCAGAATATCTTTCTTCATAATTAAGGATTATTCCATATTCTGGAGCAATTTTCTTCTTAATCATAAAGAATAGTTGTCTTTCATCAACAAGGTTAAACTCTATTTGTTCCTCATTTTCATCACAAATATCATGAACTTTCTCTTCTAAAGCAATCTCTTGTTTTATGTTTTGAAGAAGAACTTTTTCAGCTTCTTGCGCTACTCTGTCAAGACCATAACTCATAGTAACAACACCACTTTTATTTAAATCGATAGCAACTTTGCTAGATATATGAGGAACAGATTTTAGTGATATTTTCATAGTAAGACCCTGCATTTTAAAAATTTGGTAATTCTACTGTAAGTTAGGTAAAAGTTTAATTATTTACTTAAAAGTAGAGTTAGTACTGATGCCTTTTTAGGGTTCATTTTAGAGAGTATTTGACCAATGGTTTTTGGCTTTAATGATTCTAAAAGTGAAGCAGCCTCATCTGTTTTCATATTAGATAATATCTCAGAAGCTACACCTGCTTTCATTTTAGCAAAAGTTTGAGCAATTTTAGTAATCTTAATATCAGCTATTTTTTTTAAGACTTTTTTATTTTCTTCAAGCATCTTTTTAACAGAATTTTCTTTTTGAGATATTTCAAGAAGTTTATTTTCTATAACCTCTTTTTCTTGAGATAAATCAACTTCTCGTTTTTTTAAAAGCTCTTCAGTTGCAGTTTTTAATGCACTAAGTGATTGCTTTTGTTCATCGATACGCTCTAATTCGAGTAGTAGTTCCCCTTTTCTCTCTTTAAATATTTCTGTACAATCAAAGAGTCTATCACTTGTTTGTAGAGAGAATAGAGAGGAAAAAGTTAAGATAGAGAGGAGTAGTATTTTCATTTTATAAGCCTTTTAGCTAGTTTTTTTATAGGTCATAAGAGCAATTTCATCCAACTCTTTAGCCTCTTCAATTTTTTTCTGTTTTATCATCTGTTTCATCTCTTCAAGTTCTAAATATTTGAATTTTTCAAATTCAATCATATCAAGTTTAAGTTTTTTTTGTGCTGATTTTAGTTGAGAAGAGGCAAATTCTAGCCACTCTTTATGTTGTGAAATTTGAGTTCGTTGAGAGTTTATAAGTGTTCTTGAAGCAAGCATTTGAGCAATAGTTCCACTTTTTGGAAGTTCCATAGCTCCAAGAGAGGAGTATGACAACTCAAGTGATTGAGTTGCATTTTGAAAATCTTTATTTGCATTTTGAACAGCTCGTTCACTTTTATCTACTTCGTTTTTTTTAACGGTTACGAGTGAACTAAAACGAGTGTTCATACTAGATAGATTTTAAAGAATTATAGTATCATCTCTTTCAGGAGAAGTAGAGATAATAGCTACTTTAGTTTTTGAAATCTCTTCAATAACTTTTACATACTCTTGAGCAGTAGCTGGTAAATCTTCAAATTTACGAATACCAACAGAGTTGTCCCATCCTTTAAAAGTTTTATAAATAGGTGTTACATTTTCTAAATCAGATGGAAGATAATCTATCTCTTTTCCATCTACTTCATAAGCAACACACACTTTTACTTCATCAAAACCATCTAAAACATCAAGTTTCATAAGTGCTAATTCATCACAACCATTTAAACGAGACGCATAGCGAGTAGCAATAGCATCAAACCAACCACAACGTCTAGCACGACCAGTTGTTGTACCAAATTCATGACCTTGTTCTCCTAAACGTTGACCATCTTCACCTAAGTCTTCAGTAGGAAATGGACCATTTCCAACACGAGTAGCATAAGCTTTAACGATACCGATAACTTTACCAATATCTTTAGGATTTATCCCTAAACCTGTACATGCACCAGCAGAAACAGTTGCAGATGATGTTACATAAGGATAAGTTCCATGGTCAATATCAAGCATTGTCCCTTGAGCACCCTCTAAAAGAATTCTTTTATCATCATCAAGAGCTTTCCATACAAGTTGAGTTGTATCTGTGATAAATGGAGCTAATTTCTCTTTATAACTTACAAGTTCAGCTAAAAGTTCATTCTCTTTAGGAGTAGCAATTTCATAAATATCAAAAATAGCTCTATTTTGCTCAAAATATTCTATAATAGAAGTTGTAAGTTTTGCAGGATTTAAAAGTTCACCTACTCTAAAACCTGTACGGTTAATTTTATCTGCATATGCAGGTCCAATTCCCTTTCCAGTTGTACCGATAGCTTTATCGCCTTTTAGACGCTCTTTTGCTTGGTCAATTAAAGCATGGTAGTAAAGATTTAAATGTGCTTTATCTGAGATATATAAACGACCTTCGAGATTTTCAAACTGTTTCATCTCATTTATGATAGATTCAGGTGATAAAACTACACCATTTCCAACAACATTTATAGCATTAGGGTTTAATACACCTGATGGTACAAGATGTAAAGCAAATTTTACTCCATCAACCCAGATAGTATGACCAGCATTATGACCACCTTGGCTTCTACAAACCATATCGTATTGAGAAGCTAGTCTATCTACTATTTTCCCTTTACCCTCATCACCCCATTGAATACCTACAATTAAATCTGCTTTCATATAAATTCCTCTTTTTATTCTAATAGTTAGTTATTTAGTTAATTCTTCACACACTGCATCTGTATATATTGCAAAACCAACGGATGTTAGTTCTGCATTTTTATACCTTCCACCACGAGCATACACCTCATTTCCTACAATACAACGGAAGAAAAGTTCATCATAATAGAGCATTTTTGCATAATAAAGAGGTGCTAAAACACTATTTTTACATGAAATCTCTGAACATAAATCTTTCATTTTTTGAAGTTCTGTTTGTATCTCTTTAGGTGCAATAGCCATCACTTCATCTATCTGTTCAATATATTGAAGATATACAAGTTTCGTAAGCCATTCAACTTTTAAACCTATAAACTTATCTATATTTATATGTTTAAAATCTTCTATCGTTAACTCATCAAACATCTCTACTAAAATTTCTGGAATTTTAATATTTGAGATTTGAGTTAAAGGTTTTAGTTCAAGTTTATTAAATATATCAGTAGCTAAAGAGAGAACAGATGAAAGTTTTTTCTCACCCATAAACTCAACACCTACTTGATATTGCTCTTGAGTTGGAAAACGTACAACAGGTTGAATATAGAACCATTTTTTCTGTGTAGTATTTTTTCCTAAACGTTTTTCTATAATGCGAACAACATCAATAGTTGAATCTGCACGAAGAGAAAGAGTGTTGTTTTTTGCATCATTTACACGAATAAGTTCACTTTCATCTGCAATACTTAAATGCTGATGATAGGAAAATATAGGTGTTACAATCTCTTCAAAACCGTTATTATCTAAAATATCACTTGCTATATTTTCTATATGACGTTTTATTTTTGCAGATTTACCAAAATAAAGTTTAGAGCCATTTGGAATTTCATGTTCTAGTATCATCTACTTAACCATTCCAAAAGTTATCTCATTAAAAATTCTATTTGCAGTTCCATCGTAATCTCTACTACCAATTTTATCTAAAGAGAGTTCAACAGCATTTACAACCCAAGCCATCTCATAGTTAGAGATTAAACCCATCTGATTTATACGAAAAATCTTTCCTTTAAGATGGTCTTGTCCACCAGCTACATTTACATCAAAATCAGTTTTTAATATTTTTCTAATTTCCGATGCTTTTTCATCATCTATTGTTGTCATAGATTTTGCTGGGGTGTTAGGATATATATGTAAGCCGATAGCTTCCAGTGCTGACTTAACAGCTTTAGCACGAGTAGCTGTTCTCTCATAAAGTTTTTCAATACCACCATCTTTTTCAATAGTTTCTAAAACTTCTAAAAGACCTATGATTAATGTAGTTGCAGCTGTATAAGCTGTAGTATTTTGTTTCTGTTTTTTAATCTCTGAAGCAAGATTAAGATAATACCCTTTTCCACTACCCACTTTTTCAATAGCAGAGTTAGAAAGACCTAAAATAGCAATCCCAGGAGGAAGCATTAATGCTTTTTGACTTCCAGCAATTAAACAGTCAATGTTTGAAACATCAATAGCTTCAACACCAACAGCTGTAATACCATCAGCAATAATCATAATATTTGGATTTATCTCTTTTACAGCTTTTGCTAATGCTTCAACAGGATGGCGAAGTCCACCAGCTGATTCACTAATTTGAACAGCAATAGCATCAATATCTGGATTTTTCTTAACAGCTTCTATAATAGCTTCAACTGTTACAGGTGTATTCCATTCATTTTTTATCTCAACATTTTTAAGACCATGAGCAATAGCTATCTTACCAAAACGTTCACCAAACTTTCCAGAGTTTACACTCAAAAGAGTATTATGGCAAAGATTAATAACAGCAGATTCCATTGCCCCTGTTCCACTTGAAGCGATTATAATCACTTCATCAGTTTTAAAAAGATTAAAAAGATGTTTTCTAGTTTTTTCGAAGATTAATTCAAATTCGGGAGTACGGTGATGCATCGTCTCATCTGACATAGCATTACGAACATTTTGAGGTACTGGAGTTGGTCCAGGAGTAAAAAGTAACATTTATTTAATTCCTACGAGGTAATTTTAAAACCTCGTATTGTAGCAAAATAAAATTAAATTTATGTTTTAGGCATTCTTGCAGTGATAGTATCCATAGTTTTAAAAATAGCATCTTCAGCAAAAGGTTTAACCATATAGCCGTTAGCACCCTTCTTAATCATCTTTAGAACACTCTCTTTTGAACCCTCTGTTGTAGCCATAATAATACGAGTTTTATTCCACTCTTTTTTAGAACGAACAGCATCAACAACCTCTTCACCAGTCATATTTGGCATATTCCAATCAAGAAGCATAATATCTATCTTCTCTTTTTTCATCTGTTCCATAGCAACAAGACCATCTTCAGCTTCAAAAAGATTAAGTGTTGGCCAATCTGGCTCTTTAAAATAACGTTTCATAGTGTTAGTGAGTACACGTCTTACTATTTTACTATCATCTACAATTAATACATTCATGATTTCTCTTTTATATGTTAAAATTTAGTTTCAAGATTTTAACATAAATTCTTAAATTCTTAGATTAAATTATCTTTAAAATATTTTCAAAGGAGTTATATGACAATATTTGATTCAGTGATATTAGGGGTTATAGAGGGCTTTACAGAGTTTTTACCTATCTCATCAACAGGGCATCTTATTGTTGCAAGTGGTTTTTTAGGCATAGACCAAACAGCAATTACAAAAGCTTATGAAGTGATTATTCAGTTCGCTGCTATTTTGGCAGTTATCTTAAATTATAGGGAAAAATTTACTCTAAAAAAGATAGATTTATGGAAAAAAGTTTTTATCGCTTTTTTACCTATTGGTACAGTTGGGTATCTATTTTCTTCACAGATAAAAGAGCTTTTTAGTATTGAAGTGGTTGCTATTATGTTTATAGTTGGAGGGGTAGTCTTTTTAATAGTTGAGAAATTTTTTATAAAAGAGGAAAAAAATTTAATAGACGATGTGGAAAAGATAACTTTAAAACAATCTATTGTGATAGGTTTTGCCCAAATATTTGCACTAATCCCTGGAACAAGTAGAGCAGGTTCTACTATTATAGGTGCTTTACTTGTAGGTATAAATAGAAAAGCAAGTGCAGAGTTTAGTTTTTTACTTGCTTTTCCTGTTATGAGTGCTGTTACTGGTTATGACTTACTTAAACATTATAAAGAGTTTAGTGATGCAAATCTTTTAACATTAGGTATAGGTTTTATCATCTCTTTTATTGTGGCAACTATAACTATAAAACTTTTTATGGCATTTTTAGATAGATTTACTTTTGTTGCATTTGGTATATATAGGATTTTATTTGGTACTATTTTACTAATTGTTTTTAGTTAAAAAGTTTCCAAAATAACTTTAGCTAGTTTTAAAGCCTTAGCACGATGAGATAACCCTTTTTTTACACCCTCATTAAGCTCCCCTAAGGTTTTATTATAGCTAGTTGGTACAAACATAGGGTCATATCCAAACCCTTTATCACCTTTTGCCTCTGCATAAGCTGTTCCATACATCCAACCATGAACAACTTGCTCTGTATCTTTTGTAACTATCGCTATGGCAGCAGTGTAATGTGCAGGAGAACTCTCAACACCTTTCTCTTTTATATCTTCTATAAGTTTATAAAGATTATCTTTATCTGTTGCATTAGCCCCAGCATGTCTTGCACTATAAATCCCTGGTTTCCCATCTAAAATATCAACACTTATTCCACTATCATCTGCAATAACAATTATTTTATCATCATTTAAAGCTTTAAAAACTGCTCGTGCTTTTATCAAGGCATTTTCTTTAAATGTACTACCATCTTCTACTATTTCAAACTCTTCTATAAGCTCACTATATGCTACGACTTCATACTCACTCCAAAGAGCTTTTATCTCTCTTACTTTACCTTTATTAGATGTAGCTAAAACTAATCTCATTTTTTATTCCTTATAGTATATGTAATACTTATTAATATATAATCTTAAAATTATACTCAAATTATGAAGGTTATCTATGTTTAAAAAAGTTTTTCCCCTCTCGGCAATATTATCGCTTAGATTTTTAGGACTATTTTTAGTTCTTCCTGTTATCTCTATTTTTGCACTTGATTTGGAGGGTTCTACTCCTCTTTTAGTAGGTGTTGTTGTTGGTGGATATGCTCTTACTCAAGCTATCTTTCAAGTACCATTTGGAACTATGAGTGATAAAATAGGTCGTAAACCTACTATTTTAGTAGGGCTTCTTATCTTTTTGGTTGGTTCTATTATCTGTGCTTACTCTACTGATATTTATACTCTTATGTTTGGACGTTTTTTACAGGGTGCTGGAGCTATTGGTTCTGTTATTACTGCGATGATTTCTGATTTAGTGGAAGAGGAGATTCGAGGTAAGGCTATGGCTATTATGGGTGGTTCAATCGCTATGAGTTTTGCACTTGCTATGGGTCTTGGTCCAGTTATCGGTGCTTCTTATGGGGTACAAACACTCTTTTTAATTACAGGAGGATTAACAGTTTTAGCTATTGTTATTCTGTTTACAAAAGTACCTACACCTCCTCGTATCAAACATATCTATCATGAAACTGCTAAAACATCTGATATTTTAAAAGATTCAAATCTTTTAAATATGATAATTATTAACGCTATGCAAAAAGGTCTTATGACTATGGCGTTTGTACTTATTCCTATCATATTAACAAGTGATACATTTAATTGGGCAAAATCAGACCTCTATATGGCATATCTTCCAGCGATGGTTTTAGGGCTTATTGCGATGGGACCAGCAGCAGTTTTTGGAGAGAAATATAATAAACCTAAAGAGATATTTTTAATATCTATTGTTCTTTTTATAGGCTCTTTTTTGATAATGGGACTTACAAACTCTAGTATAGTTTTTATAGTAGGTGTTTCGATGTTTTTTATCGCTTTTAATATGATGGAACCACTTGTTCAATCTATGATAACTAAATTTGCAAAAGTACACCAAAAAGGTACAGCCTTAGGTATCTCTAACTCTATCGCTTATTTTTCTACATTTTTAGGGGGAACATTTGCTGGATTGATGTTAGATATTAGTGATAGAGAAACTATTGGTCTGAGTGTTGGGTTTATTGCTACACTATGGTTGTTATGGACTTTAAGATTAACAAATCCTACAAAATATGCACATCTTTATTTACCACAATCAGAAGTAAATTTAGAGAAATTAAAATCTTTAGAGAGTGAACATATTGCTGAATGGTATATAAATGAAACTGAAGATAAAATTGTAGTTAAGTTTGTAAAAGATGCAATCGAAGAGGAAACATTAAAAAATCAAATCTCTCAATAAAGAGAGTTTGATATTTGGAGGAAGTAGTTTTAAAAACTACTTCTGAGGTACTACATACATATTGAAGTAACGACCCTCAAATTTTGGTGATTTATCCATAACACCAATATCTTCAACCATTGGCCAAACACGAAGTAAAACTTCTTTACCTGCCATAGGATTAGCCATCTCACGACCACGTAAGAATACTCTAAATTTTACATGAAAACCTTTTTCTAAAAATTCTCTTGCATGTTTTACTTTAAAGTTCATATCATTTTCAGCGATTTTAACAGAAAGTTTAATCTCTTTTACAACGATTTTTACTTGGTTTTTGCGTTGTTCTTTAAGTTTTTTCTCTTCTTGATATCTAAATTTACCATAATCCATAATTTTTGCAACAGGAGGTTTTGCATCTGGAGCGATTAGAACTAAATCTAAATCCAACTCATTTGCTTTTTCCATAGCATCATCAAAAGAGATAATCCCTAGAGATTCTCCTCCATCTACATTACATCTTAACTCAGTTGCACGAATGTCGTCATTCATTATTACACGATTTTTTTTAGGACTCAAAAATTTACCTCATTTACTTTAGTTTGTATAAGCGTTAAGAATTCCTCTTCGCTTAGGTTATATTGCTCTCTAGTTCTTCTGTCTCTAATAGCTATTGTTTTATTAGCTATCTCTTCATCACCTATAACAACAATCATAGGAACACGAGTTTTCTCAGCAGTTCTGATACGTTTATTTAACGAATCATTTTTACCATAGATTTCACTATCAGCATTAATGTCAATAAGTTTATCTGATAAAACCTTAGCATATTCTTTATGTGTCTCAGCAACTGGAACAATTGCTACTTGTGTAGGAGCAATAAACATTGGGAACTCACCAGCATAATGCTCAGTTAAGATTCCAATAAATCTCTCAAATGAACCAAGAATCGCACGGTGAATCATTACAGGTTGAATTTTTTCATTACCCTCACCATTGTATTCAAGTTCAAATCTTTGTGGAAGATTGAAATCTAATTGAATTGTTCCACATTGCCACTCACGACCAATCGCATCTGTAATCTTGATGTCAATTTTTGGACCATAAAAAGCTCCACCACCCTCATCTATCTCATAAGGAAGTGAGTTTTTATCCATTGCATTTTTAAGGGCTTGAGTTGAAATATCCCAAACAGCATCATCACCAACAGCTTTTTCAGGTTTTGTACTTATCATCATCTTATAATCAAACTCAAAAGTTGACATAATTTTATCTACAAAATCAACAACTTCTATAATTTGCTCTTCAATTTGATCAGTTGTACAAAAAATATGAGCATCATCTTGAGTAAATTCACGAACTCTAAAAAGACCATGTAAAGCACCTGTCATCTCGTGACGGTGAACAACACCATATTCAAAATATTTAATTGGTAAGTCACGGTAAGAGTGTAACTCATCTTCATAAACTTTAATGTGACCAACACAGTTCATAGGTTTTACACCAAACTCTAACTCATCTATGTTTGTAAAATACATATTTTCACCATAGTTTTGGTAGTGACCAGATGTTTTCCAAAGGTCTGAACGAAGCATCTCAGGACCACGAACAGGCTCATAACCTCTTTTACGGTGAGCTTTGAAAAGTAAAGATTCTAATCTTGCACGAAGACGACCACCAGCTGGTAACCAGATAGGAAAACCTGCTCCAACCTCTTCACGGAAAGTAAAAAGTTTCATCTCATTACCAAGTTTTCTATGGTCTCTTTTTTCAGCTTCTCTTAACATATCCATATGTGCTTTTAAAGATTCTTTATCTGCAAATGCTATACCATATATACGAGTTAGCATCTCATTTTTAGAATCTCCACCAAGGTAAGCACCAGCAACTTTCATAAGTTTAAAGTATCTGATAAGCCCAATAGATGGAAGATGTGGACCACGACAGAGGTCTTCAAACTCACCTTGCTTATAGATAGAAACAGTATCATCTTTTATACGTTCCATTACAGAAAGTTTTAGATGGTCATCTTTAAACTTCTCTTTTGCTTCTTCCATAGTGATAGAGTATTTTTCTATCTTATATTTTTTCTTAGCAAATGAAAGCATCTGTTTTTCTATTTTTTTAAGGTCACCCTCACCAACTTCAGCTTCTGTTTTAAAGTCATAGTAAAACCCTTCTTTGACAGTAGGTCCTACATAAAATTTTGCATCAGGATATAAAGATTTTATAGCTTGAGCCATTAGGTGTGCTGTTGAGTGACGAAGAACTTCTAGTGCATCAGGAGAGTTATCAAGGTGAATCTGCTCACCCTCAAACCCTAACTCTTCAGCAGTTTGTAAATCTATGATTTGGTCATTGTGTTTTATTGCTATTGCATTCACATTTTATTCCTAGTTAAATTTTAGTTAATAATACATAAAAATCACTTTGAAATTGGTAAATAAGATTAATTGGTAGTTATATAATTGGTGTAGTTTGATTTAATGAATGGTGCCGACACGAGGATTTGAACCCCGGGCCTGCTGATTACAAATCAGCTGCTCTAGCCAACTGAGCTATGTCGGCAAATATTTTGTAGGGTGAAATTATATCTTTTAAACCTTGTAAAAAGTTTAACTTAAGATAGCTTTTTTAAAGTTTCAAAACTTAAACAAACCAAAAATAAAGGTTTATATAAGTTTTAATGGTTATACTTCGGCAACAAAAAAAACTTAAAGGGTTCAAAGTATGAAATTTACAAAAATTGCAACTACTGAACAAATTGATCAAAAATGGATTTTGATTGATGCTGAGGGTAAAACATTTGGTCGTATGATCACTGAAGTAGCTACTATACTTCGTGGTAAGAACAAAGTTTGCTGGACTCCAAATATTGATTGTGGTGACTATGTAGTTATCATTAATGCTTCTAAAGCTAAGTTCAATGGACTTGGTAAAATAGCTAATAAAGAATATTTTTCTCACTCAGGTTACTTCGGTTCAACTAAAAGTGTTAAAA
>CAYLNF010000021.1:0-15511 GCA_964385165.1 uncultured Sulfurimonas sp. | reverse complement strand
AAAACTAAATGAAAGATCTTTTACATAAGATATATAAATTTTCTAACTCTTGGACGGGGACAGTAGTAATCGTACTATTTGTTATATTTTTTATCGCTCAAGCTTTTAGAATACCATCAGGCTCA
Source organism: uncultured Sulfurimonas sp. (assembly GCA_964385165.1). Classification (GTDB taxonomy): domain Bacteria; phylum Campylobacterota; class Campylobacteria; order Campylobacterales; family Sulfurimonadaceae; genus Sulfurimonas. The sequence goes on along the minus strand of CAYLNF010000021.1, from coordinate 15,386 downwards.
ATGAAAGATTCTCTTCTTATTGGGGATCACCTTTTTGCTAAAAAATTTGCCTATGGTATAACTATGCCACATATCCCTTTTTTAGAAGTTTCTATAATGCCATGGAGTGATTCACTTCGTCTTATAGATGGTGATACTCCAAAAAGGGGTGATATAGTTATTTTTAGACCACCAAACAATATCAAACAACACTATGTAAAAAGATGTGTTGCTATCGCTGGTGATGAACTTTTTGTAGTAGATAAAGATCTATATATACACCATAAAGAGGGTGATGAGTGGATTAAAAACAATTTTAAAGATTTTGAAACTGTTGTTTTTGCTGGAAAAATTTGGGTTAAAAATCCATATATGAAGAAACATCCAGGTATTCATCACGATGATAAAATAGTAAATAATGGTGCTTACCCTACCCCAATATTTAATTTTGGACCTATTAAAGTTGAAAAAGATAACTACTTTATGATGGGTGATAACCGTGACCACTCAAATGATAGCCGTTTTTGGGGTTTAGTTCCTTATGATAACATAGAGGGAACACCTTGGTTTATCTACTTCTCTATCGATGAAAACTGGGAGATAAGATGGGAGAGAGTTGGAAAAACTCCAACAGATTTAGAAGCACCAGCTATCCTTGAAAAAGCAAGAGAAGAGAGAATAAGAACAGATAAAGATTATCATGGAATCTCTTGATCTACTAAAGATAGTAGCAGCTGTTTTAGCTCTTATGTTCGCTATTATCGGACATGAGATAATGCACGGATGGGTTGCCTACAAATATGGTGATATGACAGCAAAAAATGCTGGAAGATTATCTATAAACCCTATAATCCATGTAGATTTAGTTGGAACTATAATTGTTCCAGCTACTATGTATTTTTTACCTATCCTATTAGGAGCAGATAGTGGATTCCTATTTGGTTGGGCAAAACCTGTACCTATAAACGGATCAACTGTTATAAGAAATGGTGGATATAATGGAGCTATGCAGGTTGATTTAGCAGGTATAGTGTATAATTTCACATTAGCAATATTTGCTTCAATGATTTTGATCTCCATCGACATACCAAGATCGATAGATGGTTTAGCTTATATATTTACTTATATTTTTATATATCAGCTAGTTGTAATTAATGTAGTTTTAGGGGTATTTAACCTACTCCCTATTCCACAATTTGATGGCGCACATTTTATTATGCACCTATCATTAAAATATAAAATAAACTCTATCGCTGAGTTTTTTTATAAATATGAGAGATATGGGATTATTATAGTCTTAATCGTTTTAATGACACCATTAAAAGATTATCTATTGTTAATGCCAGTTCGAACAATCATACACTTATTATTATCATAAAGGAAAAAAATGAAATTTTATATCGCAACAGATCACGCAGGGATTGAGTTAAAAGATTATACAGTAGAGTTATTAAAAGATAAAGGTCATGAGGTTATAGATTTAGGTCCATTTTCTAAAGATAGAGTTGATTATCCAGATTATGCTCACAAAGTTGCTACTAGTGTTTTAGAAGATAAAGAATCTCAAGGGATTCTAATCTGTGGTTCAGGGATAGGTATGAGTATGGCAGCTAACCGCCATGAGGGTATCAGAGCTGCTTTATGTCACGATGCTTATACAGCAACTGTTGCTAGAGGGCATAATGATGCTAATATCCTTTGTTTTGGTGAAAGAATCGTTGGAAAAGGTGTAGCTGAGTCTATACTTGATGCTTGGATAGCTGGTAGTTTTGATGGTGGTCGTCACTGTGGAAGAGTTACTAAGATAGAGCTATAATTTAAGGAACTATTATGTTTTGGGAATGGTCACTTTTAACAATTTTATCTCTAATCTCACTATTTCTTTTTGTAAAGATGTTTTATTTTAAAAGTATTACAAATAAAGAGCAGAGAAGTAATGATTTGATGAAATTAACACTTCAAGAAGCTGAGATTTTGATTCGAAAGTATCAAATTTTACTACAAAGAGCATTAGGTAATGTAGATATATTGAGTGAAGAGCATACAAAACTAAAAAATGAGCTAAAAGTTTTAAAGCAAAGAAATACAAAACATAGAAAAGAAACTGATAGGTTAACAAACAAAATAAAAGCATTAGAGGGTCGTATAGACGCTCTACTATAAAGGATTAATATGACTTTAACTAATAGTGAAAGAGAGATTATTGAAAACTCTATAAGAGATATAAAAGATTTTCCAAAAGAGGGAATCGTTTTTAAAGATATCACTACTCTTTTAAATAATAAAGAGGCTTATGGTGTTTTAATGAATCATCTTTATACAAAATATAAAGATTATAATTTAGACTATGTAGCTGGTATAGATGCTAGAGGTTTTATCTTTGGTGCTGCTTTAGCTCAGATGTTAAATATTGGGTTTGTTCCTATTAGAAAAAAAGGGAAACTTCCATCTAAAACTATAAGTGAAGAGTATTCACTAGAGTATGGAACTGATACTATTGAGGTTCATATAGATGCTTTTACTCCTGATGCTAAAGTTTTAATGATAGATGATCTTATCGCTACTGGGGGAACAGCTAATGCTGCTGCTTCATTAATTAAACAAGCTGGTGCTGAGTGTGTTGAATCTTGCTTTATTATAGGTTTAACATTTTTAGATGGAATCAAAAATCTTCAAAAACAAACTGAAGTTTATACTTTGGTAGAGGTGAACTAGATGTATATCCCATCAGCCTCAAAATATGACCCAGATAAAAATGGACACTTTGGAATCTTTGGTGGTAGATATGTACCTGAAACACTTATGCCAGCACTCTCAAAACTAAAAGATGAATATGAATCTATTAGATTTGATGAAGATTTTTGGTCTGAAGTTCATCACTACCTTAAAGATTATGTTGGTCGTCCATCTCCACTTTATTTTGCCCAAAATATATCTAAAGAACTTGGAGCAAAAATCTATCTAAAAAGGGAAGATCTAAACCATACAGGAGCGCATAAAGTAAACAATGTTATCGCTCAAGGTTTGATGGCAAAAAGACTAGGCTATAAAAAGATTATAGCTGAGACTGGTGCTGGTCAACATGGTGTTGCTACTGCTACTATTTGTGCTTTACTTGATTTAGAGTGTGAAATATTTATGGGTGCTAAAGATGTTGAGAGACAAGAGCTTAATGTTTTTCGTATGAAACTTCTTGGAGCAAAAGTAAATAGTGTTGAGAGTGGAAGTAGAACTTTAAAAGATGCGATGAATGATGCGATTCGCCATTGGGTTACAAATGCTAGAGATACTTTTTATATTATCGGTACAGTAGCTGGTCCACACCCCTACCCTATGATGGTTAGAGATTTTCAAGCTATCATCGGCTATGAAGCTAGAAAACAGATTTTAGAGAAAGAGAACCGCCTTCCAGATCATGTTATAGCTTGTATTGGTGGTGGAAGTAATGCGATAGGGATGTTTCAACATTTCTTAGAAGATGATGAAGTTGAGTGTATAGGAATCGAAGCTGGTGGACTTGGGATAGATACTGATAAACATGGATGTTCACTTAAAAAAGGTCGCCCTGGGGTTTTACATGGTCAAATGAGTTATCTACTTCAAGATGAAGATGGTCAAATTTTAGAAGCACACTCTATCTCTGCTGGTCTTGATTACCCTGGTATTGGACCTGAACACGCTTTTCATAATGATAATAAAAGTATCACTTACGATAATGCCACAGATCAAGAAGCGTTAGATGCTTTTGTTTGGTTATCACAAAAAGAGGGAATTATCCCAGCTTTTGAGAGTTCTCATGCTGTTGCTCATCTTAAAAAGATGAAAAATATAGAGGGTAAACTTATCATAGTTAATCTATCTGGTCGTGGTGATAAAGATATGATTCAAGCAAAAGATATACTACATTTTGATTAAATAGGAAGATTATATGTTTATCCCATCAGATCTATTAAAAGATAAAAAAATATTACTAGGTGTTACAGGCTCTATCGCTGTTTATAAGTCACTTGAGCTTGTTAGACTATTTACAAAAGCTGGAGCAGATGTTAAGGTTATTATGAGCCAGTCAGCTAAAAAGTTTGTTACACCACTTAGTTTTGAAACATTAACTGGTAATATTGTTCTTGATGATAGTAATGAATCTTGGGCAAATGAACATAACCATATCAAAATATCTCAATGGGCAGATATATTTGTAATAGCCCCTGTAACAGCTAACACCATAGCTAAATTAGCTAATGCTATCGCTGATAATATTTTACTTCAAACTGCTTTAGCATATCCAAATCTAAAGATTTTAGCACCATCAGCAAATACAAATATGATAGAAAATCCCATCACAAAAGCAAATATTAAAATGTTATCGATAGCAAACTATGAGATGGTAGATACTCAAACTAAAGAGTTAGCTTGTAGAACAACAGGTGATGGTGCTATGGCTGAACCGATAGATATATTTTGGCAAACTTGTAGAGCCTTACTAAAAGATCAATTTTATCTTGATAGAAAAGTTATCATTACAGGTGGTGGCACTATTGAAAAAATAGATGATGTTAGATATATATCAAACTTCTCAAGTGGAAAGATGGCATCAGCTTTAGCAACTGCTCTTTATTGTAAAGGTGCTGATGTAAATCTCATAGCTACAAAGTTTGAGAATGATATACCTAAAAATATCCATACCATTAAAGTTGAAAGTTCAACAGAGATGATGGAGTATTTAGTAGCTTCGATTCGAGTTGCTAAAAAAGGGAAATTATCTAAAGCATCACTTATGAATGATGAGCAGATTCATCTTATACAAAAACAACCATATCTATTTATGGCTGCTGCTGTTAGTGATTATGTTCCAAAATTTCCACAAAATGGGAAACTAAAAAAGGATATGTTAGGGGATAGTTTTGAGTTATCTCTAAAACAAAATATAGATATTTTGAAATCGATAGATAAAGATGGAATCACAACCATAGGTTTTAAAGCTGAGATAGATTCTGAAAATGGTTTAGCAAACGCACAAAATATGTATAAAAACAAAAATCTTGATGCTGTTTGTTTAAATATTTTAAAAGATTCATCAAGTTTTGGAACAGATACAAATAAGATAGATTTTATAACAGATGAGAAAACAGTATCTTTAGAACCATCAGATAAGCTAACTATCTCTTTTGATATTTTAGATAATGCGAAAAATTTATAAAGTAAAATAGTGGGTTTAAAATGAATAGAGCAAAGCATATAGCAATTATAATGGATGGAAATGGTCGTTGGGCTGAACTCCATGGTAAAAAAAGGGTTAAAGGGCATGAGATGGGGGCTAAAGTGGTAAAAAATATCACAACCTACTGCTCTAACCATAACGAAATTGAGAGATTAACTCTATATGCTTTCTCAACTGAGAATTGGAAAAGACCCCGTTTAGAGGTTGAATTTTTAATGAAACTACTTGAGAAGTACCTAAAAAATGAGCTTCCACATTATCTTGAAAATAATGTTAGATTTGAGCCTATTGGTGATATAAGAGCATTTTCAAAATCGTTACAAAAAACAATAAATATGGTAAAAGAAAAAACTGCCCATTGTGATGGTTTAGTTCAATCTTTAGCATTAAACTATGGTTCACAAAATGAGATTTTAAGAGCTGTAAATAAAATCAAAAGCTCAAAAGATGATATAACATCTGAGATGTTAAGCAATGCCCTTGATTGTAAACATGATGTTGATCTACTTATAAGAACTGGTGGAGATCATAGATTATCTAATTTTTTACTTTGGCAAGCATCTTATGCTGAACTTTTCTTTTGTGATACTCTATGGCCAGATTTCACAACAGATGAACTAGATAAAATTATAAATAACTTTACAAAAATAGAGAGAAGATTTGGGGGATTAAAATAGTGGAACTTTTAATTATAGCTTTCATTTTTGGTACGCTTATAGGTTCATTTATAAATGTTGTGATTCTACGAATACCTAAAGATGAAAGTGTGGTATTTGGTTCTTCACATTGTCCATCTTGTGGAAACGATTTAAAGCCTTGGCATAATATTCCACTTTTTTCATGGATATTTTTAGGTGGTAAATGCTCATTTTGTAAAACACCTATCTCAGCTCAGTACCCTATTATAGAGTTTATATCTGGATTAATTTTTTTAGTTTTAGTAGCTAAATTTGGTGTTAGTTTACCTATACTTTTTATAGGACTTAGCTTTTTAATGTTACTTGCTCTATCTATGATAGATTTCAAGTATAAGATGGTTCCAGATTCTATAAATCTTTTAGCTATGTTATTTGCTATTATTGGTGCTTGGAATATTGGTGGTGTTTTAGTAAATTTTGAAAATGCTCTTTTATTTGCTGGTGGTTTTACACTTTTAAGATTTACCCTATCTTACTTTTTAACATCATCTGCTAGAAGATATGCCAAAAAAACTATCACACCTTGGACAAAAAACTACCACACCTACCCTTTTATAGAAGCTATGGGTGAAGGTGATATTATGGTAGCTGCTACTATGGGTGCTTTACTTGGTATGCCCCTAACTCTTGTTGCTATATTTTTAAGTGCCTTACTAGCACTTCCTGTTATGTTACTTGTTCGTAACGGTACACAAGAGGAGCAAAGAGTTCCATTTGTACCATTTTTAGCTCTAGCTACTTTTATAGTTTATATATTTGATAGCCCTATTTTGGCATATATACAAGCGAACTACTAAATATGCCGATACTAAAAAAATATATCTTAGATAATTTTGCTTTATCTTTTTTCTCTATATTTTTACCACTTTTTGCGATAGCTTCTGTTATCTTCTTAATCAAACTTGCTACCTATACTGCTATTATCCAACTAACAGTATGGGAGATGATAAAACTATATATTTTTATTTTACCAGAGATTCTTTTCTTTACACTACCTATAACATTCTTTATAGCTGCTACTCTAACACTATTTAGATTATCTAACGATAATGAGATGATTGTATTTTTTTCATTGGGTATCCACCCATCTACTGTTTTAAAAAATCTACTTATGCCATCTATTTTATTAACTTTACTCCTTTTAGTGAACTTTATGATCATCTTTCCACACGCAAAAGTTTTATCAAAAAACTTTGTATCTTATAAAAAAAGTGAAGCTAAATTTAACCTTTCTGCTTCTGAATTTGGGCATAGCTTTGGTGATTGGTTACTCTATATAGGTAAAGAGAACAAAGATGATACTTATGGTGATGTTATACTCTTTAACAAAAATAAAGAGGAGGAGATTCTCATAGGTGCTAAAAATGCTCAAGTTATTAATGATGGTGGACTCCTAAGATTAAAACTAACTAAGGGTGAGGGTTACAGCTACTCAAATAAAAAATTTACACAGATAAATTTTGACACAATGTATATCAATGATTCTATGAGTTCTAAACTTGAAAAATATGCTAGTGCTTTTGAGTACTGGTTCCCACAAGGTGATGAGAGATTAAAAAAGAAAAGAGCTAAAATGTTTATAACAAACTTACTTTTAAGTTTTTTACCACTGTTTAGTCTGTTTTTAGTTGCTAGTATAGGAATCGTCCATATGAGACATCAAAAAGCTAGAATCTACCTATATCTTTTTATAGGAATCATAACCTACTATGTATCAACTGTTGCTCTTCAAAAACTATTTGGATTTAACACAATTTGGGTTGTTTCACTTAGTTGGCTAATCGTAACCTATATCATATATAGAAGAAATATTGTGGCAAAATTTTAGATGAGAGCTAAACTAACCATAGCTTATAATGGTACAACTTATTTAGGCTCACAAACACAAAAATCATCACCAAATACTATTTTAGGAAACATTGAACAAGTTTTATCTGCTTTAGGTATAAAAGAGAAACTTATAGCCTCTGGTAGAACAGATAAAGGTGTTCATGCTACTGGTCAAGTTTGCCATATAGACCTACCCCCTTTTTGGAATGATCTAAAAGATCTACAAAGAGTTTTAAACCGTATGCTCCCACCATCTATAAAGATAAAAAATATAACTAAAGTTAAAGATGATTTTCATGCTAGATATAGTGCTAAAAAAAGGGTTTATAGATATATAATCAAAAAAGAGAAAACTAACCCCTTTTTAGATGATATAATCACCTTTGACAACTCTGTAAATTTTGAAAATATAAAAAAAAACATACAACTTTTTGTTGGTGAGTATGATTTTACAAACTTTATGAAAACAGGCAGTGATACTAAAAGTGCTATTAGAGTTATATATAGAGCATTTGCTTATAGATATGATGGTTATATCATCTTAAACTTTGAAGCAAACGGCTTTTTACGCTCACAAATTAGACTGATGGTTGGAGCATTACTCAAACTAGAATCTAACCAGATTGTTGAACAGTTAAACCTAGAGAAAAAACATAAAATAAAACCTGCTAAAAGTAATGGTTTATATTTAGCAAAAATAAAATACTAAATAGTAAATAGTTCACCATTAACTATATAATACTAAAATATCATAATTTAACAAAAGGGAATCTATATGTTTGAAAATGTAAAACTACCTGAGGGGATGAATCCTGAAACTTTAGAGCATCTAATGAACCCAAAAAACTATGGTAAGATTGATGATTCTAACTGTATTGGTGTTGCTACTGATGAAAAAACTGGTGAGTATGTAGTTGTGTATGTAAAATTAGAGGGTGATATTGTTAAAGATATTAGCTTTGCCACTAATGGTTGTCAAGATACAGTTGTTATAGGCTCTATGTTTACTGAGATGGTAAAAAACAATGATCTTGATTATGCCAATGGTGCGATTCAAAAGATGCACGAAAAGCTTGGTGATCTATCTCCACAACAACAGATTTGTGCTGATATAGTTTTTAGTGCTTTTATAGCATCTATGAAAAACTTTGAAAACAAAAGTAATGGTAAAGATGAGGAGATGCACCTCTTTAAGATGAAAGATAGTTGTGAAAGTGTAGGTATCTCTAATGGATAAACTTTACCAAAAAAAACATAAACTATGGCTTAGTATAACATTTGCTTCTTTCGCTATAAAAGATGAGGAGATAAAATCAAAGCTTTATGATTTCTCACAAATAGCATTTAGACATATGAAATGGATAGGCTCAGAGGTTTTAGAAAATGGTGGTGATTACAACTACGATAGAGATATGATTCTATATAAAAGAGATAATGTTTTTGAGCTACTTAAATCACTAAAAGATGAGATTTTAGATATACAAAAATACTACAACGATAACCCATTAGCCAACCGTATTAAAACTGATGAAAGTTATCTTTTAGAGTATATAGAACAGACTCTTTCTAACGATTCAAACAATGAAGCTATAACAGCTTTTAATATGGAAAGAAAATGGTTAGATAAAGATTTAGCACAAGATCAAATAGATGCTTTAACTATATTTTTATTTGAAGAATCTTATAAAGAGTATGAACTAATTCTTGTTTATGCTTATATGCAAGCTAGAACTAAAGATGTTTTACAATTCAATATATTTCAAGACCTGATAGATGAATCACATTTTCACCTAAAATCTTTTGGAAATATGATGGCAAAACTAGGAATCTTAGCACTACCAAGAGAGTTACATGAGCTAACCTATGTAGTAAAAGATTTAAAAAAGTTTATCGTAGATGGTATAGCAGAAGAGGAAGCAGCTAAGATTATGTGTAAAGAGCTAAGTGATGCTATAAAAGATGAGGAGCTATCTAAGTTCTTCGATTTTATAAACTTTCAAGAAAATTACCATATAGAGTTGATGGAAAAACTACTGAAATAAACAGATTTTATATCTGTTTATTTACAGATTAAAAAATGGTTACCATCTTTTATATAAGTAACACTACCAACATCTAAAAATAGTTCTCTTGCTCCAGCTACATCTATTATTTTATCCTCACCACCTAGGTAGATCTCTATCTTAACACCTTTTTGTTCTAACTCTTTTAGCTCAGATACTACCCACTCATAATTTAACAACTCATCTAGTTGCTCTAGTGTTGTCTCTTGTGTTTTTACACTCACTTCACTATACGGTAAAAAGCAACTACTTAAAAAACCTCTTAGATAACTATCTTTATCTCTCTTATAACCCATAAGCTGAAGTTTTTTAAACTGTTTTGTTTTTGTTTGGAAAAAAGCTGGTGATAGTAGTATAAGCCTATCTACCCTATTCCCATCTTTTAACTCCTGCTGAACCTTTTTAAAAGCATTTATAGCTCCATAACTAAAACCACAAACAGTATAATCTGTATCTGTTATAAACTCTTTAAAAAGATACTCTTCATCTTTTAATGAAAATCCGTTATAGTATTTCATCTTTAGGGAGATCCTTTAAGTACGATTTTACTTCATCTTTTGTGATACTCTCTTTCTCATATAGAGTAGTTTCCACTTTTTTAATAACAGTAGATGTAGCTTCAAGTAACACTCTACACTCATAGTAAAGTCTATCTATCACAACCTCTTGCTCTTTATGTGATGAGATAAGTTTTGTTCCCATACCATAATCATCAAGCATACTTTTTACTAAACTTTTTGCTTCACTTAAATCATTTTTAGCATTACTAGAGTGTTCATCAAACTTAATATCACAAGCTACGATTCCAGCCAATAACACCTTTACTCTGTCCTCTAGTTCCTCTTTTATTAGTGGCTCATCTATCGTAGGGGTTAATCTCTCATTACTAAGCATCAACTTTTCAAATGGTAGATTAAAATATGTAGCACAGATCACTTTTCCAGCCTGATATGTTATACGGTATCTTTTTTGTTTCTCATTTAAAATTTGAAGTTTTTTCTTACCAAACATAACTTTATCTTTCACTTGATGAAAATGATCTAGTGTAACTTCAGAATCGTTTTCTCTAAGTGATAAAAGTGCTGATTCATTTACAAGAGCAGCTAAAGAAGCACCATTAAAACCAACAGTCATATTAGCAACAGCTTTTGTATCTACACTATTTGGTATATTTTTAAGATATTTACTTAAGATAGATTCCCTTTCTGTTTTAGTTGGTAACTCAACAAAGATTCTCCTGTCAAATCTACCAGCACGAAGTAAAGCAGAATCTAAAACATCTATCTTATTTGTAGCAGCAACAACAATAATTCCACTAGAACCCTCAAAACCATCCATCTCCGTAAGGAGTTGGTTTAATGTAGCTTCCCTCTCATCATTTCTTTGACCATCTCTTTTTTTACCAACAGCATCTATCTCATCTATAAAGATTATAGATGGTGAGTTCTTTTTAGCAGCACAAAAAAGTTCATGTACCCTTTTTGCCCCCATACCAACATATATCTGAACAAATGATGCTCCACTTTGGTAGTAAAAAGGTACATCAGCCTCATGAGCCACAGCTTTTGCTATCATAGTTTTACCAACACCAGGTGGTCCAACAAGTAAAACACCTCTTGGCATCCTAGCACCAAACTTTTTATACCTTGATGGATTTTTCATAAAATCTATAATCTCTTCAAGCTCAACTTTTACATCACTAATACCACCAATATCATCAAAAGTAACATCACTTTTAATAGCCTCAATAGGTGTAGAGTTTTCACCATTTATAGAACTTGCTGATGGTGAGACACCACAAGCTTGTTGTTGTGTCTCATCTTTTTTTTGCCACCATCTCAAAGCAAGTGTTCCAAAACTAAGAAGTAAAATCGTTATCAAGATATAGCTAACAACTTTAGACCCCGTCTCAACCTCTACCTTATAATCTATAAACATAGATGGATTTACTTGTGATGAAGCGATCTTATAAAAATCGTTTTCAGTTTTTAGATAAACATACTTTTTAGTAACTGTAACATCTTGAACACTATGATTTTTAAGTATCTTTTGAGCATCTCTTAGTGTTATCTTATCAGCATTATCTCTAAGTAAAGCAAAAAGTACCAAAGATACTACAACAAAAGCTGACACAAAAAGGGTGATTCTACTAGTTTTATAATTTGGCATAGTTACACTCATCTCTTACTTCATAATCTTTAACATTAACCCAATTTCCAACTAAATCTTCATTAGATTCTATGATAATTTTATTAAAGTGTTGATCAAACCCTTGATAAAGACCATCTTTTTCACTCTCTACTAAAACCTCTAACTCACCACTAAACGAATCTCTAAAATCAAAATTTTTCTGCTTTACGATAGATTCTAACTCATGAAGCCTTTGTTTTGCTAAAGTACCATTTACCTCTGGTTTCATATGTGCTGATGGTGTGCCATCTCTTTTTGAGTATGTAAAAGCGTGAAGATGTGTAAGTTGTAACTCTTTTAAGTTATCCATTGCTTCTCTCCAAAGCTCCTCACTCTCCCCTGGATGACCAGTGATAAAATCTGTACCTATCGCATAACCTTTAGATGCTAAAAGATCAAACAACTCTTTATCTTGTTTATATAGATTTCTTCTATTCATAAGTTTTAACATCTTTGGAGAGGTGTGTTGAAGTGCTATATGTAGGTGCTTTTCTATCCACGGCTCATCTAAAATCTCTTTAAACTCATCAGTTATCTGAATCGGCTCAACACTACCCAATCTTATACGGCGAACACCTCTTATTTGTGACATTCTTTTCATAAGTTTTGCTACTGATGTACCTGTTTTTTGACCATAACTACCAACATTTGTACCAGTTAAAATAAACTCTCCAAAACCATTTGATGCTAATCTTGTAACCTGTTCTAAGATACCTTTTTCATCCATACTTCTAGCATCACCACGAACAAAAGGGATAATACAGTATGAACACCTAAAATCACACCCCTCTTGAATCTTTATAAATGCTCTACTCTTTCCAACAAAATCACCAACTATACTTTTATCTACATAGTTTAGATCACCAGCATCATAAAATGGTTTCTCAGTTGATAAAAATTTATCGATTTTAAGTTTTTCACTTTGACCAAATACACCATGAACACGACCACTAGATAGTAAACTTTCACCCTTAGTATGCGCTCCACAACCTGTTAAAAAGATTTTAGCACCATTGTTTTTTTTCTCTACACTAGAGATATATGAGCGAACATGAGTATCTGCTCCATTTGTAACTGTACAAGAGTTTATCACTATCATATCAGCTTCATTTTCATTCTCTGTAATATCATACTGATTTAAAGCACTAATCATCACTTGGGAATCGTAGATATTTGTTCTACACCCAAATGTTTTAAAATATACTTTTTGTTTTGAAGTTTTACTCTCCATTATACTATCTCCTCTGGATCAAAAGGTGGTTTTTTTGTAACATTATCAAGGTGTAACATCTGAGTAGGATAAGCTATCGTTATATCGTCCTCTTTATTAAAAGCATCTACAATCTCAGTAGATATGGAGCTTCTTAATGTCAATGTCGCATAAGCATTTGTCAAATACCACGAGCTTATATTTATACCATTTGATTCTATAAATGAAAAAATTCTAGGCTCAACATTTGTATTTTTTAAACTGTAATGGCTTCTAATCTTATTTAGTTGCTTTCTAGTTATATCTGTATAACCTTTAGAGTATTTTCTAGTTATCTCTTTACATAGGTGCATCGCTTTTTTATGATTTGAATCGAATGTGATTCTAATCTCTATACCATCCCAAACAGTTTTTAAAGATGAGTGTGAATAGTTAGCTATCATCCTTGTAAAAATATAGTTATTTGGTACAAAAATAATCCTACCAGCTCTTTTATTTTGCATAATAGTTGTTAAAGTAATATCCTCTAATATTGTCATACGAAGAAGAGATATATCCATAACATCACCTACATACTTCATACCATCCATATCAACTCTGATTCTGTCACCAACATGGATACTACCACCAAAAACTATCACAAGCCAACCCAAAATACTCATAAACCAATCTTTCATAGCGATGGCGATACCAGCAGAAGCAAAACCTAAAATGGTTACAAGGTGACCAACATTTTCTATATAACTAAAAAATAAAACAATTATGATAATTATCACATTTGTAAATGTGATGATTTTATTTGCCATATAAAAGCGTTCATTATCTGTGATATATTTTTTAACAACAAGTTTCAGAAGAAAAAATATGATAAAAACAACAAGCACAATAACACCAATCTTAGCTAGTTTATAAACCTGAGCTTCTATCTCTTTGTTGATGTTAATCTCAATAATCTCTAAACGATTCTTATATATCTCCTCAGTAACTGTTGAAGTATCAAGAGCTATCTCAAACCTTTTAAGCTGTTTCTCTTTCTCTTTTGCCTCTTTAGCATATTTTCCATCAGGGTCAAGTGAAGCTATCTTTTTATATATAAAATTCTCTTGTTTTAGTAGATCTATCAACTCCACTAACTTATCTTTTCTAGTGATATACTCTTGTAGATCACTATTTTGCTTTTTAATTAAAGATATACCAGCAAATATATCTATCGGATTCGTTATTTTTGAAACCTCTTTAATCGCTGGTGGTGTTAATAACCTAGAGAATGGTGATGTATCTTTCTCTTTTAATTTTTCCATTTGTGAAGATAAAATCTGCTCTTTTGAGATTAAAGCATTCAGTTCATCTGTATTTGTTATGGATCTCTTTTTTTTCTTTAAATCTGAGATTCTTTTTCTAATTTGGAACAACTTTTCTCTAATATCTAACGATGTTAAATATGAAGCATAACTTTTTGTCCAAACTTTCTCTTTGGCAACCTCATCTTCTAACATTTTTAATTCAGAGATATATGAAGCTATCTCTTTTTTTTTCCTATTTTGTTCATCAATAATCTTTTGTTGAACAGTTTCGTTTATATCAGCTTTTAGAGTTAGATTTGAATCATCTTGAGCTATTAAAAAAGTGCTAACAAAAACAAATAAGAGGATAATCTTATCCATTTTATCTACCATGCTCATCTAAAACTGAGATGATTAAACTTTTATCACACTCATCTGTGATTTTTACACCACCAATCCCAACAGGTATAATAAATGTGATAGTTTTATCTGAGCTTTTTTTGTCTAAATAAAAAGTTTCATAAAAAGTTTCACTATTTTCTATCTTGTACTCAGTTTGAAGTGAATACTTTTGTAATAAAGCTTTAACTCTATCAACCTCATCTTTACTCATCAGCCCCATCTTTAATGCTGTCTCATTTGCCATAACCATACCGATAGCAACTGCCTCACCATGTAAAAACTCTTTATAGTTTGTTTCATTCTCTATAACATGACCAAAAGTATGCCCATAGTTTAAAGCAGCACGAATCCCATGCTCTTTCTCATCTTGTGCTACAACATCTGCTTTTGTTTGAACAGCTTTTTTTATAGCCTCTTGTAAAACTTCACCATCTGTTAAGTCAGCACTCTCTAAAAACTCAAAAAACTCTTTGTTAAAAGTAACTGCCATCTTTACAATCTCAGCAACACCAG
>CAYLNF010000020.1:0-17810 GCA_964385165.1 uncultured Sulfurimonas sp. | reverse complement strand
TTTAGATATGACATATACTAAAAATTTTGAAGATATTTTAGCTTGTGATATTATCACGATTCATACACCTAAAAATAAAGAGACTATTGGTATCATCGGTAAAGAAGAGATTGCTAAAATGAAAGATGGTGTTGTTTTAGTAAACTGTGCTAGAGGTGATCTATATAATGAAGATGCTCTTTATGATGGCCTTAAATCTGGTAAAATCCGTTTTGCTGGTATAGATGTATTTGGTAAAGAACCAGCAACAGATAACAAACTTCTTGATTTAGATAATATTGTTGTTTCTCCACATTTAGGTGCTAATACTTTTGAATCTCAATACAATATAGGTACACAAGCTGCTACAAATGCGATAGAGGCTGCTAAGGGTATAGCTTATCCACATGCTATGAATCTACCTATTGATGAATCTAAAATACCATCATTTGTAAAACCATTCTTAGAGATGGGTCAAAAAATCGGTTTCTTAGAATCACAAATGAACAGATCACAAATTATCGCTATTAAAGTTAGTGGTCATGGTGAGATAGCTCAATATGTAGATTCTTTATCTACATTTGTTGCTGTTGGTGCTATGAGTCAAAATAGTGGTGATACTATAAACTATGTAAATGCTGAGTTTGTTGCTAAAGAGAAAGGTATCAAAATAGAATCTGAAGCATTAGCTGATTCTTCTGTATTTAAAAATCTTATCACGATTAAACTTACAACAGCAGAGGGTACTACAACTATCTCAGCAACTATCTTTGATGATGGTGTAAAAAGAATCGTAGCTATTGATGGTTTTGATATTGAGGTGGCATTAAAAGGTGATATGATTCTATTTAAAAACAGTGATGTTCCAGGTGTTATCGGTAATATCGGTTCAACACTTGCTAATAACAATGTTAACATATCAGATTTCTCACTTTCAAGAAACAATGACTCTCAAGCATTAGCGGTTATCTTAGTTGATGATGTTGTAAATGAAGCTACACTTACTCAGTTAGCATCTTTAGAAGCTTGTTTAAGCGTTAGTTACGCAAGAGTTTAGTAGTAAACTCTTGACTTTAACCAACCTTTTTTAAGATAAAAAGCTTTAAGCTTTTTATCTACCCATCTTTCCTGATAGCCCCACGAAAGCCCCAAAGGTACTCTCCACCTGAGTAAACTGTAAGTAAAACTGCGAACCATAGAAGTTCTTCTCCTAACGGCCAGTGCATTAGTAGGAAGCCTATTGCTATCATTTGTGCTACTGTTTTTATTTTTCCTGCCCATGATGCTTTTACACTGATTCCCTCACTTACTGCTACTGTTCTTATTCCTGTTATAAAAAGTTCACGAACTATGATGATGTATATAGCCCATGCTGAAGCTTCACCTGTCATCATTAAACCTAAAAAGGCAGCTAGAGTTAGCATTTTGTCAGCTAGGGGGTCTAGTATCGCTCCTAGCATTGTCATTTGATTCCACTCTCTTGCTATATAACCATCAAAAAAATCGGTAGCAGATGCTAAAACAAAAAGTAAAGAGGCAGTATAGTAGTTCCACGATATATCAAAACCGTTATTTGTAAAAATCTCTGGGTTTAGGATAATCCAAAACATAAGTGGTGCTAAAAGTATGCGAAGTGATGCTAGGGCATTTGGTAAGTTAAGCAAAAAAAGTCCTTAAAATATAATTATGAGATTCTATCTTTTTATTGCTTATTTAGAGTTAAGTATGAAAAAAAAAGGTACAACGCAAAAAATGTTCCAACTATTAGATTTCTTTCAGTATTATTACTCTACAATAACTAAAATAATTAAAAAAGTACAAATATGAGAATAGATAAATTTTTAAATTCAGTAAACATAACAAAAAGAAGACCAATCGCACAAGATATGATAAGTAACGGTGTTGTTCTTATAAATGATGTGGTGGTTAAAGCTAGTAAAAATGTAGCAGTTGGTGATGTTGTTACTATCAACTACCTAAGTAGCACAAAAAAGTATGAGGTGTTAGCATTACCAACTACAAAATCAACACCAAAATCACTTCAAGATCAGTATATAAAGGATGTTTCATGAATTATGAGGAAGCTAAAAAGCAGTTTACTTCACTTTTTAACTATGAGATGAACGATTCTCAAATGAGAGATTTTTTACTAAGTATAAATCTTGATAAAAGAACATCTGTTGAGACGATAGCAGCAGCAGCTGAAGTTATGAGAGAGTTTGCGATACCACTACCTATATCTGAAGATCTTAGAGCAGAAGCACTTGATGTTGTTGGTACTGGTGGTGACAAGATAGGGAGTTTTAACATCTCTTCAACTGTGGCACTTTTAGTAGCATCATGTGGTAGTGTCGTAGCAAAACATGGTAGCCGTTCTATAACTTCTAAATCAGGTAGTGC
This sequence comes from uncultured Sulfurimonas sp., assembly GCA_964385165.1. Classification (GTDB taxonomy): domain Bacteria; phylum Campylobacterota; class Campylobacteria; order Campylobacterales; family Sulfurimonadaceae; genus Sulfurimonas. Next base: position 15,431 of record CAYLNF010000020.1, on the reverse strand, counting down.
TGATATGTTTGAGGAGTTGGGTGTTAGGCTTGATTTGAGTATAAAAAATAGTGCTATACTTTTAGAAGATAGTGGCTTTACATTTATGTTTGCTCAAAATCACCATCCAGCTATGAAGTTTATAGTTCCTGTTAGAAAATCGATTCCAGATAAAACTATCTTTAATATCCTTGGACCATTAACAAACCCTGCTGGTGCTAAAAAGTCACTTTTAGGTGTGTTTGATAAAACTTTTGTACCAAAAATGGCAGAAGCACTCCGTATAAATGGGGCTACATCAACTATGGTTGTTAGTTCAGCTGAGGGGATGGATGAGATAAGTATAAGTGATGTTACTTATGCTTCACAACTTCGTGATGGTGTTGTTCATGAGTTTGTTATAGACCCAACAGAGTATGGAATCAAAAAAGTTCCATTAAAAGCTATACTTGGTGGAGATTCTAAAGATAATGCTAAGATTTTATATGACATTTTCGATTCTAAGGCTACTGATGCTCAAAGAGATATAGTGCTTATAAATACAGCAACAGCTTTGATGGTAGATGGTAAAGCTAGAGATATTCAAGAGGGTTTAGAGATAGCTAGAGATGCTATAAAAAGCTCAAAAGCTAAAGATAAACTAAAACAAATCATAGAAATTTCAAACAAGTTATATAAAAGTTAGATGAAAAAGTTTGTATTAAAACTGGAACAATTATCAGAATTGACAAGTTATATAGCAGATAGTTTTAAAAATGGTGTGGTTATATTAAAAGGTGATTTAGCATCTGGAAAAACAACATTTGTAAAAGCGATGGCTAAAGAGTTCTCTATAAAAGATGAGGTGACATCACCAACATTTTCACTTCAACAATGTTATGGTGATAAAATCTACCATTACGATATGTATAACCACGGTTTAGACCATTTTATATCTTTGGGGATGTTAGAGGAGCTAGATAAATCTGGGCTTCATTTTGTGGAGTGGGGTGATGATGAACTCTCTGAGATACTTACCTCTGCTGAGATTCCAACCATAACGATAGAGATAACAAAAATAGCTGATGATGCGAGAGAGTATAAAATATGCACACACTAAAAGCGATAAATCTTGTAAAAAAGATAAAAGATTTAGAGATAGTAAGAGGGATGAGCATAGAGGTTTCTAGTGGTGAAGTTGTTGGTTTATTAGGACCAAATGGAGCAGGTAAAACTACCACTTTTTATATGATATGTGGACTTGTAGATGCTACAAGTGGAGAGGTGTTTTTTGATGGTGAAAATATATCAAAAATGCCACTTCACCAAAGAGCGATAAAAGGAATCGGTTATCTTCCTCAAGAGGCTTCTATATTTAAAGATTTGAGTGTTGAAGAGAATCTTATGATAGCTGCTCAGGTGAGTATAAAAGATAAGAAAAAACAAGAGGATAGAATCTTAGAACTTCTCGATATGTTTAACATTGAGCCGATTCGTTATAGAAAAGGTATCAGTCTTAGTGGTGGTGAGAGACGACGGGTAGAGATAGCTAGAGCCTTGGTAACAGAGCCGAAATTTCTACTCCTTGATGAGCCTTTTGCGGGGGTTGACCCGATAGCTGTTAAAGATATACAAGATGTTATAAAGCAACTAGTATCTTACGATATAGGGGTTTTGATAACAGACCATAATGTTCGTGAAACTTTAGCTGTTTGTGATAAAGCTTATGTTCTTAAATCTGGTGTACTTTTAGCACATGGAACATCTAAAGAGATTGGGCAAAATAGCGATGTTCGTACACACTACTTAGGTGAGGATTTTAAGTTCTAATATGGCTGGGTTAAAACAGAGTAGAGGTGTAGAGACTAAACATAAGCTATCAAATATGCTTAGAAATTGGTTACCTATTTTACACTCTAGTTTGAGTGAACTTGATGAGGCTCTAAAGCCGTTTGTTGAGACTAATCCACTTATTGAGGTTAAAAATGGTTTTGAGGAGGATTTTAGTAAAAAAATCCCAAAAAAAGTGTTGTCAGGTCAGGTTAGTAACTCACGAACTGAGCAGATAGAGGCTCTAACACTCTCATATAAATCTTTACATGATGTGCTAGATGAGCAGATTCAAGCACCACTTTTTCCAACACCACTCTCCCAAAAAATAGCTTTGTTTATTGTTGAAAATCTTGATGATGGTGGTTACTATGATGGTGATAGTGAAACTTTTTGTCAAGAGAATGGTATCTCTTTAGATGAGTTTGAGAAGATTCGTTTAAGATTTTCTCAGGTAGAACCTGTTGGTGTTGGTGCTGTTGATTTGGCAGAAGCATTTCTTTTTCAGCTTGATAGTTCAGATATAGCAGATGAAGCTTATACTTTAGCTGTTGAGGTTATAAATGATCTTGAACATATACATAGTTTCTCTAAAAGAAAATATTTTAGTGAGGTGATGAGGGTTCTTACACATTTTAAGAATCCGCCTGCGATAGATTATCAAGAGGATTCAACACAAGTTGTTCCAGACTTGATGATATACTTTAATGATGAAAACTCAATAGAGGTGAAACTAAATGTTTCATTTTACCCAACTATAAATATAGATACAAATTATGGTGTAAAGCATGAGTTTGTATCTCAAAAGATAAAAGAGGCGAAAAGTCTAGTAGATGCTCTCGATATGAGAAAAGCTACACTTTATAAAGTTGGTCTTATGATAGTTGAGTATCAGTACGATTTTTTTACTGGTGGGCAGATTATGCCACTTACTTTAAAAACTTTAGCAGATGAGTTTGGACATAACCCATCTACCATATCAAGAGCGATAGCAAACAAATATATCGCTTGTGATAGGGGTGTTTTTGCTATGAAAGATTTTTTTACAACTGCGATAGATGATGATGTTTCAAATGCTGCTATAAAAGAGTTTTTAGTTAATCTTGTTAAAAATGAGAGTAGAGAGAAGCCACTTAGTGATATGAAGTTTTTGAATCTAATTCAAGAGGAGTTTAAAGTGAAGATGGTTAGAAGAACGATAGCAAAATATAGAAAACAGCTAAATATCGCTGGTTCTTCAGAGAGAAAAAAACTTTATCAACTAGGATTGTAATGTTAGATATAAAAAAAAGATTAGATGTTGAGGTTGAAAAACGAAATAGTGTTGATGAGGTCTCTGCTGATAAACTAGACCCAATTTTTGTGGCATATCGCTATAAAGACCCAACCATAGCACTCATATGTGCTTTATTTGCTTATGGAAATGTTAAGCAGATTGTTAAGTTTTTAGATTCTTTAGATTTTTCACTTCTACAAAAGAGTGATGATGAGATACAAGAAGCTTTAAAAAATCATTATTATAGATTCCAAAAAAGTGAAGATGTTATAGCTCTTTTTATAGCACTAAAAAGATTAAATGAAACAACAACTTTAGAAGATGTTTTTAAAATTGGCTATGATGAGAACAAAAGTACCATAGATGGTGTTCAAGCAGTTATAAAAAAGATACATTCGTTATATGAACATCAAACCCAAGGTTATAACTTTCTCATAGGTAAACTAACTACCAAAACAAAAGGTGCTGGAGCATTGAAACGGTGGATGATGTTTTTAAGATGGATGGTTAGAGATGATAACATAGATATGGGTTTATGGAGTGGGGTAGATAAAGCAGACCTTATAATGCCACTAGATACTCATACTTTTAATGTCTCAAAAAGGTTAGGTTTACTACAAAGAAAAACTTACGATTTAGAAGCAGCGATAGAGTTAACTAAAACACTAAAAAGTTTTGATGAGAAAGACCCTTTAAAGTATGATTTTGCTTTGTATAGGTTAGGGCAAGAGAAGATATTGTAATTACATTTAGCTTCCAAAGAGTTATGGAAGCTAAATAACAAAAGCTATATAGCTTTTGTTTTATTCATAAGAATAGGTATAAATATAAGTGAAACGATTACAGCAGCAACAGTTCCTGAGATTAGGGCAACACCTAGTCCACCAAAAACAGGGTCACTAGCAAGAAGTGCTGAACCTAAGATAATAGCGATAGCTGTAAGCATAATAGGTTTTGCTCTAGTAGCACTTGCTATGGCGATAGCTCTTTGTTTTTCGATTCCTTTATCTTTTATAAGTGATTGTGCGAAATCTATAAGTAGCAAAGAGTTTCTTGAACTAATTCCCATAAGAGCGATAAACCCTATAAGTGAAGTCGCAGTTAAGAAGAAAGTCTCTGTTGTTACCATATCAGCGATAAAGTGACCAATAATCACACCGATGATAGATAAGAAACTACCACTAAGCACAATTCCACTAAGTGCGAATGATTTGTAGTATATTACTAACAGTAAGAAGATTAAGATTAGAGCTGCTATAAAAGCACCACCTAGATCTCTAAATGTATCAAGTGTAACTTTCATCTCACCATCCCATCTAAGTAAAAACTTCTCACCAGTTTTCTTATCTACTAAGTTTAGATCAAACATATAAGTTGTGATTCCCGGTACTTTTGTAACCTCATACTTATCTGAAAATTTCTCTATCATCATCTCTCTAGCATCAAGAAGAGGATATACTTGAGAAACCATATCTGTTTCAGCTACAACATTTACCATTGTTTTTAGATCTTTATGATAAATCATAGGTGATGATTTACCTTCTGTAATCGTTACAACTTCAGTAAGTGGAATCATCATCCCTTTTTTATTCATAAGAGAGAGTTGAGAAAGTTTGTTTTTAAGAACTTTTAGTTTGTTTGTCTCTAAAGTTTGATCTTTTTCACTTAAAGATACAAAGATAGATATTTGGTTATTTAGCTCAATAGTGTTTTTTACAGCTACACCCATCCCCTCAAAAGCAAGGTATAAGATCTGGTTTATCTGTTTAACACTCAATCCACTTTTAGCGATTTTATCAGACATAGGAGTTAAAATATACTTTTTATATGTCTCATCAGCCATAACATCAACATCAACTAAACCATCAGTTTGTTGTAAAATTTTAGCAACTTCACCAGATAATTTTATAACATCTTGGTTATCTTGACCATAAACTTCAACAACGATAGAAGCAAGTGTTGGTGGACCAGCAGGCATCTCAATCATCTTGATATTTGTTCCAGCAACTAAAGGTTGACACTCACCTTGTAAAACTGGTCTTAATCTTTGAACCATATTGAAAGATTTTTCATCTCTTGTATGTTTATCTGTTAAGTTTACAACTATCTCAGCATACTCTTCACCATTTTTCATACCGCTACCCTTAACAAGACCAGCATAATCAAGTGGTGAACCCTCACCTAAGAAGATCTCCATATTTGTAACAGCTTCCTCTTTTCTCATGATAGATGAAACACATTGTGTAACAGTTTTAGTCTGAGCGATAGAGCTACCTTTTGGTGTATCTACATATATTGTGAATGTATTTGTACTTTTCCCTGGAAGCATCTTAGCAAGTACCATTTTAGTTGGAAACATCATAATTATTCCAGCTAAAGAGGCAAGGATTAGTAATATAACAAGCATACTTTTTGATGGTTTATCTAAAATATCAAAAATAAAATGCTCAAATTTAGTACCATTATGGTTATGATGCATGATTATCCCCTTTTTTTAACAGTTTTTTACCTAAGTAAGGTGTGAAGATATAAGCAATAAATAGTGAAGCTATTAGAGCCACAGGTACATTATATGGTATAGGTTTCATAAATTCACCCATCATACCACCAACAAATGCCATAGGAACCATAGTTAAAACAATAGCTAAAGTAGCTACATTTGTAGGTGCTCCAATCTCATCTGTCGCTGTTATAAGTAACTCGTCCATATCTTTATCTTTAGAATCGTGTGAGTGCATATGTCTATGGATATTTTCAATAACAATAATCGCAGCATCAACCAATAAACCAAGAGATAATAAGAAAGCAAATAGTGTAATCCTATTTATAGTTTGGTCACCCATAAATGCTATGAATAGAGTGATAGATAAGATAGCTGGAACTGTAAATGTAACGATTAGAGATTCTCTCCAACCTAAGAAAAATACAAGCATAACAGCGATAATCACGATAGTGATAACAAGGTGATGAACAAGCTCATTTACAGCTTCATTTGCTCTATCTCCATAATCTCTTGTGATTGTATAACCGATTCCTAGTTTTTCAAGTCTATCTTTGTTTGCCTCTAACATCTCTTTTACATCATCAGCTACAAAAACAGCATTTGTTCCAGCAAGCTTAGATACAGCAAGTGTTATTTGGTCATAAGATGAACCATCTTTAAACGAGATAGAAGCACTTTGTTTGTTTTGATAATCTATGCTATCTGTAACTTTTGCTACATCTTTTAGATAGATAGGGCTTCCCATATACTGAGCTACCATAACATTTTCAACATCTTTTATAGAATCTATCGCATTTTTGATTCCAAACACCACAAGATCATTACTTTTTGTATTTGCTCTTACGCTAGGTACTCTAACTGCGATAGATTGAATCCCCTCAACAATTTGCCCTAAAGATAGATGGTAACCTTTTAGTTTAGATAGATCAACTTCAACATTGTATTGCTCTTTATGTTCACCTTTTAGTTCAGTTTTAGCAACATTATCTATCGCACTAATATCTTTTTTGATACTCTCAATAGTCTCAAGGTATTTAGGATAATCTATACTTTTATCTTTTTGATAAAAAGATATACCCATAATAGGTATATCGATATCAATATCGAAAGGTTTAACAAGTGGTTGCATCACATTTTTAGGAAGCATATCCATATTTTGCATAACTTTATCATAAAGTTTTAGATTTGAACTCTCTCTATCTTGACCAATGTAGTACATAACATTTATAATAGCAACATTATCAACACTCATAGAGTATATATGTTCAATCCCTTTAACCTCTCTTAGCTTTTGCTCTAACGGCTCAACTAAAATCTCTCTAATCTCTTCAGGGTTAAGACCTGGTGCTGGTATGATTATACTACCACCACTAATAGAGATTTGTGGATCCTCCTCACGAGGCATAATCTCTAGCGACAAGTAACCAATAGCTAGTAAAAAAATAGCTAAAACTGCTGTAAGTGGGTTATACAGAAATGTTTTAGCCAATTTACCAGCATAATCAGTCACCTTGATATGCGATAAATCTTTCTCTTTCATTTTTAGTTCACCCCTATATTTACAGTAGCATACATACCTGGATAGATAGATTTATTGTTGTTTTTGAATGAAACTTTTATCTTAAATGTATGTGTCATTGGGTTTGAATTTGGGATAATAGCAGAGATAGTACCAACAGTTTTTATATGTAATGATGGTATATTTACTTCAACTTTTTTCCCGTAAGATATTTTTGACATATCACCCTCAGCGATCTCAGCTGAGATTTTTAAGTTACTTAAATCTGAAAGTACGATAGCTGGCATACCTGGCATAGCCATCTCACCAACTTTGATATTTTTAGCAACAACAACACCAGCATTTGGAGCTTTGATGTTTAAGTATAGGTACTGATTTTTAACCTCTGCTAATTGAGCTTGTGCTTGAACAACTCTTTTTTTAGCGATACTTATCATATTTGCTAAGTTTTCCTCAGCTAGTTGAAGATTTTCAACCTCATATTTAGAAACCATATCTTTTTCTAAAAGTCTTATATGTCTTTGTAGATTTAGTTTTACATTTGTGTATTGGTTTTGGTACATTTGTAAAGATAGTTCAGCTTGAGAGATACCAAGTTTAACTTGTGTTAGAGCAGAATCTATCTCTTTAGAATCGATAGTGTAAAGTAGTTGATTTTTCTTTACAAAATCACCCTCAGATACATTTACTTTTGTTACAAATCCCATAAAACGACTTGTTATCATCTTTTGATTATCTGAAATTACACTTCCAGATAAAGTTAAAGTCTCAGCTATTAGTGAAGCACCTAGTGCTAAAAGTAGTAGAAATTTACCCATTATTTTTCTCCATTTGCTATTTTTTCTAGTGCGAAAATTCTTTCATTTCGTTTGTTTTTTGCCATTTGTAGTTGAAGTATTTTTTGAATCTGTGCCGATTGTTTGATGATAACATCACTCATAGAAGCTAGTTTCTCTTTGTATCTACCCTCATAGCTTTTATATATCTCATCAGCAAGAGCTAACTCTTTTTGTAAAGATTCTATCTCAGCATCAAGAGAATCTATCTCAGTTCTAATTTTAGCTACTTTTAAAGCGATACCTTTTTTTGCTAATTGAACTTGTGTTTGAGTTTTAAGATGTTCTATACGAGATTTCTCAACTTTAGCACTATCGATTCCACCATTGTATAGATTCCAAGTTAATCTTGCTCCAACAGTATAAGCAGCATGGTCACTAGCATCACCTAAGAAGCTATCATCAGCAGTTGCTATCTCAGCAAAAGCTCCAACCATAGGGTAGTAAGAAGATTTTTCAACATCTATCATACTTTTTCTTATCTCTAGTCCAGTTGAAGCTCTTTTTATATCTACATTGTTTTCTAAGATATTTTTATCATCCATATTTGGCATAGTAACACTAGCATTAGGAGTTTCAATATCTTTGATAGTTTGGTTTAGTAAAAAGCTAAGGTAGTGGTAAAGTAACTTTTTGTTAGAATCCATCTGAGCGATTAATCTCTCAACATTACCTTTTTTAGATTGAACCTCTAATAGATCCACTTTTTTAGCATAACCAACATCTATCATATTTTGTGTCATATGCTCAAGAGTGTTGATATTTGTTAAGATAGTATTTAAGTTTTTTATAGAATCTTTTAACAGAGCCATATCGTAGAAACTTTTTTTAAGTTGATAAATTTTTTCATTTACAACTTTATCTTTTTCAAGCTTTTTCATTTTTGTCATAGAACGCATAATCTCAGCATAACTATTTAATTTAAAACCAGTAAAAACTGGAATCTCATACTTTAGTTTTGTTTGAAAAAATGTTCTTGAATCTGGTTCATTAAGATTCTCTGGTGGATCAGTGTACATTTTTGCACAAGCGGAACTATCACCATTTTGACAAGCTCCCATATTGTTCATAAACTCTTCAGCTCCGAAGTCTCCAAAATCAGCTTCTCTTGAAGTTAGTTTGAAACCAAAAACATTTCCAGCATCATTTGAATTAGCAACATCTTGAACAAAATCTAGTTTACCCCAGTAACTTCCAGTTACTGTTGTCTCTTCAGATTTAGCAGAGTTAACATCAAACGAAGCAGCTTTAATCTCTAAGTTTTCAGATTTTAGCATCTCTAAAGCATCATCTAGCGATAATTTTTTAGAATCTGTAACACCTGAAGCATTTAGTAATAGCGTAGTACATAGAATACTAAATAGTATTTTCATTTACTATATCCTCTTGTTGGTAGATTTAATTTTTTATTATACCATATTATTCTATTTTCCTATAAAACAAATCAAAAATTTTATAATATAAACTAATATATAGAATCTTTTTTATTGCTCTAAAATCCATTTAGCTAATATTTTTAAATCATCATCTTTTATCTTATTAAATGGTGGCATAATAGCACCATTGGAGCTATCCCAACTACCTTTAGATCCATTTTTTATAGATTTTATAAGATTTGTCTCATCATTTTTAAATTTTTTAGCTATATTTTTTAGGGCTGGTCCAACTGTATTTTTTTCAATTTTATGGCAACCTAAACATCTATTTTTAATCGCTAGTTTTTTACCTAAGCTTTGAGAGTTATAATCAGCTTTCTCTTTTTGAATCTTTGCCAAATTTTTTGGTGTAAAATATCTAAACATATATGTGGCAACAGCTTTTAGTTCACCCTCTGTGATTTTACCTTTTTGAGATGGCATCAATCCATAGCGTTTTAAACTATCTTTATCACAAAATGATTTTTCTAATGCTGGATTTTGAACATAATCAACAACAAAATTTATAGCTTTTGAGATTCTTTGACTCTCATCACTAGGCTTTACAAAATCTTTAACATGAAAGGCAACTGCCATCATTGGTGGTGCTAACTCATCATCTGAAATATTTGGTGGCATATCTAGGTTATGGCAAGAGGCACATTTTTGCTCTATAATCTGTTTAGAATCGTAGTTTTTTGTAGGTTTGTCATCTACACAAGCGGTGAAAAGAAATACTAAAGATATAAATAGGGATACTTTTAACATAATGCTACCTTTTTTGGTTAGATTATACATAAATGACGATTAAATAAAGTTGATAGCATAATTTAATCGTCAAAATATGGTTTAGAATCACTAAGTAAGAAAATTTTGATAAAATAACAATATTAAGAATAAAAGGGTTTATCATAAATATACAAGAGATAGTCGATTCTATGAGAAAAGATGGAAAGATATATAAAAAGATGTTGGAGATACAACCAAAAGAGCTTGGAATCAGAAATAAGATAAATATCTATAAAGCAACAGATATGAATGGTTATTTTTGGGCTATTTTTAGTGTTAGCAAAAAGAGTAGGTTGGTTATGAAAGATGTTGAAACATTTACAACTATATATGCCAAATTGGTTAGCTATTGTGATCATAATTATAAATATAAAGTTATGTTTATAGATGCTCCTATCTGCTCAAAAGCTGAAAAAGCGTTTAAAGATAATGGGTGGAAACTAAGAAAATGATACTGTGTGATATAGGAAATACATCTTACCATTTTTTAGATTCAAAAGGTAGCTATAAAGAGGGTGTTAACTCTTTTGACCCAGCAACGATTAAAGAGAAAGTGTTTTATATATGTGTAAATAAGTTTGTAAAAACAAAATTAGAATCTTTAGAAAATTGGATAGATTTATCTAAGAGTATAGATATGAAAAGCTACTATGAAACTATGGGAATCGATAGGGTGGTGGCTTGTGAGGCTATACAAAATGGTGTGATTGTAGATGCTGGTAGTGCTATAACGGTTGATGTTGTAAGAGATGGTGTTTTTGAGGGAGGGTTTATCTACCCTGGTAAAAAAGCTATGGCAAAATGTTATAAAGATATATCACCAGTTTTAGATTATGAGTTTAATTTTTCATTAAATTTAGATAAATTACCAAAAAATTCACAAGATGCTATAAGTTATGGTTATTTGAAAAATATATATAGTGAGGTAAACTCCCATAATCTACCTATCTATTTAACAGGTGGAGATTCTAAGGAGTTTAGTATGATTTTCCCATCAGCTAAAATAGATGAGATGTTAATCTTTAAGGGGATGAAAAAGCTAATTAATAATTAGCTTTTTATAGTTAGTTATAGTTTATCAACTCCTCTTCAACCTCACTCTCTTTAACACTCCAGATGAAAAGTAAAGGGATGAAAAGTAGTGTTAAGAATGTTCCAACAATAAGACCACCAATAGCAACAGCACCTAGAGGAGCTAGTCTCTCTAGTCCGATTGCTGAACCTAAAGCAACAGGTAACATACCAGCAGATACAGCAAAAGCTGTCATAAGTACAGGTCTTGTTCTGATTCTAATACTCTCCATCATAGCTTCCCTTTTTGACATACCATCTTGGATTTTCTCCATCGCAAAATGGATAAGTAAAATAGCATTATTAACGATAATTCCAGATAATAAAATGAATCCCATCATAGCTGGCATAGATGTATGGTAGTGTAGTAAAAGCATCATCCATGCTGCCCCAACTATGGTTAATGGAATCGAGATAAGAATCATTAATGATATTTTTATAGAGTTAAATAGTGTGATAAGTGTAAAAAAGATAAGAACTAAAGCAAAACCGATAGCTCCAATCATACGCTCAGCAGAGCTTTTAAACTGTTTGATATCACCTGTTTGCTCCATAGTTACACCATTTGGAAGCTCTACACCCTCCATCTGTTTATCAAAGTTTGCCATTATATGGGAGATAGCTGCTTTTTCTCTAAAACCATAAACATTTAAAGTATAGTTTAACCCCTCTCTAGTTATAAGTGATGGTTCAGTTAACATCACAACTTTAGCAACAGCAGATAGAGGTATTTTACCTTTTTTAGATGTTAGTAAAAATGAGCTTAGTTTTTTGATACTGTTTCTTTTAGCCTCATCAACCCAGATACGAACACCAAAATCTTTACTATTTTGTAAATCAAATGAAGCAACATTAGCTCCCCTTATGTAAACTTGTAACTGTTTTATAATATCTGAATCGTTTAAACCATAAAGTGAAGCTCTTTGCTCATCAATCTCTAAATCATAAACCTGTTTATTGTTATCCCAAGTTTTTGATACAGATACTAAACCTTGAGTATTTCTCATAGCTTTTTCTATCAACATACCAGCTTTTTCAAGATCTTTAAAGTTTGAACCTGAGAGTGTTACATCAATATTTGCTCTAAGACTAGCTAAAGCAGTTGCTCCATAATCAACAACATCTATACTATAAATATTTTTGATTTGAGATAGCTCTTGACGAAGTTTACTCTCTATCTCCCAAATGCTACTCTCCCTTTGGTAACGATCTATATATGTAGCTGTGATTGCGATATGGTCTATACCACTACCACTACCTATACTCATAACACCAGCTTCTGAACCGATAGCTGAAGATAAACGGAGAAGTTCACCATGTTTAGCGAGTATCTTATTAGCCTCTTTTACGATATTTTTACTAGCTTCTATTGGTAGGTTTGGATCAACAGTTATAGAGATTTTTACTCCACCTGTATCCATAGGTGGCATAAGCTCTTGACCAACAGTTGGCATAACACCTTTTACACTACTTATAAATAGGAAGATAAGTACAACAAAGTAGCTAATAGCAACCGATTTTTTATTTAATGCTAACTTAACAGCATCTGCGAAGAATGATGAGATTACACGGTTGATTTTTCCTATAAAACGCTCAAAAAACTCTTCAGATCTTAAAACCCAGCTGTGGTTGATTGTTAAGATTTTTAAAGATAAAAGTGGAACAGCAGTTATAGAGATGATATATGAAGCTGCTAGTGCTAAAAGTAGTGTACCAACCAATGGTTGGAAAACAGTTTGTGGATAACCACCAACAAATAGCATAGGGGATAGGGCAATCATAGTTGTAAGAGTTCCCGATAGATCGGCAAACATAATCTCTTTTGTACCCTCAAAAACAGCCTTATGAATCTCATCATGCTTCTCACGATAATGTCTTTCAATATTTTCCATAACAACAACAGTATCATCGAGTAAAAGACCAAGTGCTAAGATAATAGCAGTTAGAGTTACAACATTAAACTCAATCCCAACAATCCACATAAGTGCGATAGTAGCAGCATAAACGATAGGAATCGTTACTAATACAACTAAAACTTGTCTAAAACTAGCAAGAAATAAAAATACAACAATTGTTGACATAACAATAGCATCACGAAGAGACTCAAACATATTTGTTGTACTTTGAACAATAGTCTCTTTTTGTGTATCTGTTATCTCAAAAATGAGGTTTGGGTATTTTGTTTTTATCTTCTCAAGTTCAGCTTCAACTCTCTCTATACTTCTTACAACATCAGCATTTATACCCCTTTGAACAGCGATAGCGATAGCTTCTTTCTCATTACCAAAGTATAGTGATGAATTTTCATAATGTCCAAAATATATTTTAGATATATCATTAAGTGTTATATCTGGAGTGATATGGATAGCTTTTAGTTTAGCTATGCTATCTCTTTTAGCATTTGATTTAAGTAGATAACGATCTTTTTGAGAGTTAATAAAACCTATCGCATAATCGTTGTCATTACTTTGTAATACAGCAACAACACGGCTAATATCTAACCCAAATTGATCTAGTTTCTCTTTATCTACAATAATTTGTAACTCTTTTTTATAGCCACCAAATATATCAACATTTGAGATACCATCTAGTTTTATAAGATCATGTTTTATCTCATTTTGTGCTATTTGGCGAATATCCTCTAAAGGGATATTGTTTTTTGAACTTACAGCAATAGTTATAATAGGTGCTGTTGCTGATGTTATTTGTAAAATTTTTGGTGGTAAGATTGATGATGGTAGATCACCTTTAATCTTATCCATAGAGTTACTAACATCACTAGAAGCAGCATCTATCCCTTTTGTATATTCAAACTCAGCATTTATCACACTAACTTCATCTATGGTTGTAGAATAAACTCTACGAATCTTATCTAGTGTATATAACTCCTCCTCAACAGGAACACTTACATTAGCAGCTAAACTTTTTGCTGATTCACCTGGGTTTACAACAACAACAGCTACTGTTGGGTAATTTGAATCTGGAAAAAGTTTACGATCAAGTTTTTCGTAACCAACAACCCCTAAAAACACAAATAGAGTTAAAAAAGAGTATATAAAATATGGTCTTTTGAGTAGAGCTTCTACCCAAGAATAGGAATCTTTCATCTACTCAACCTTATCTAAAAGGATATTTCCTAGAGTAGGAAGTAGTATAAGTTTAGCTTCTGAAGCAACAGCAAATGGCTCTGTTGGACACTCTCTTATAATAGCATCTGTACCATTTTGAAGTATAATATCTACTTTTTTCTCCTCAAAATGGTTGTTTTTATATATCATAATGGCAGTCTCATTTTTTCTATGAACTAAAGAGTGAAGAGGTACACTACAACCATCCATCTGAGCTACAACAACATCTATATTAATGTAAGATTTGTTAGCATTTGGTAAAGGTTTGTTTAGCTTGATTTCAGCAACCAACATAGCATTTTTAGCATCATCATATTTACGATATATACTACCAATGATTTTATTATCTATCATAACATCTTGCCCCTCTAAGATAGCCTGAGAAGTTTGAGCATAGCTAAAGATAAGCTTTTGATCATCAGAGTTTAATGAAATGATAGGTTTACCTGGTAAAGCAAGGTTACCCTCATCTACAAAAATAGTACCAACACGACCTTTAAATGGTGCTGTTATGTTTAGGTATTTTAGTTGAGAATATAGTTGTTTTATCTTCTCATCAAGATTTTTAAGAGCTGTTAGTTTATTTTGGTAAGCAACAATAGCATTATCATATTTCTCTTGAGATATAGCTTCTGCTTTATAAAGATTTTTAGAACGCTCTAGTGATCTTTTAGCGTTTGCTACATCTAAAATTAAAGCATCTTTTTGTTGTTTTGTTGATGCGATAGTTGTTTTCATATCTGTATCATCAAGAGCTATCAGAATCTGCCCTTTATTTACCATATCGTTCTCATTAACATATATTTTTTTAATATCAGCAGAGAATTTTGATGCTATTAAAGCACTTTTACTAGCTAAAAGTTGTGCTAGGAAGTGTCTAGTTTCTCTAACAGTTTTAGTTTTAGCTTTAGTTATATCTACACTATATTTATATGTTTTTGGTGTAGAAAGATTAGCAACTTTTTGTTTTTGACCTTTTAAAAAGATTCCTGCTGATATTACGATCGCAACTAGTGTAATTATTAAAATATTTTTTTTCATTATTTATCCCCTTTTTCAAATAGATATTCTAAGTAACAAATAGCTTTTTTGTACTCATATTTTGC